>JAMPKV010000016.1 GCA_039962225.1 Microcoleus sp. AS-A8 | reverse complement strand
CTCCAGCGCCTTTGTCATCGTGCTACACAACTCGGTTATCATCTTGCACTCACGCCTATTCCTCAACCCATTACTTAAACTTATCTCCTTCGGAGACTTTCAAAACAGGTCTAATCACACTAACAGGACTTACGCATTGACAAAAAGTCGAGCTTGCAGTCTTCAAACAACAAGGCGATAGGACACTACATCTTAATATTGTCCCGAATCCAAGGACTTAGAGCAGACAACTGGGCAGGAATTTCACAGCGTTCACTCAGTTGGAATGTATCAGAGTCAAAAAATTAATTAGCAATGGGTACGATATCCGGATAAATTTCTTTAAATAAGTTATTCGTGAATATAGTTTGAGAAATCGTGCTAGGTCGTCCAGATCTACCACACCTGATTGTCTTCCTGTCAATGCATAGTCCTGTAGGCTATTTTTATTGAACGTAGAAAAAAAGAGGTTCCTTTTCCAGGAAAAAAAACTTGATATTCTACAGCCAAGCGAAGGTATATGAGGTTAGAATCGTGTTCGTTTATCTCATAATTACCCTTATATGTCTAGAGGCTCAAGAGAACAAGAAGTACTCAGTAATAAGTTTGGAACAATTACAGACAAACGGGTTATATTTCTGAGCAATAAAGATTTATTTCAGAACGGTTCTCGCGAGGAAATGACTTTTAAGCAGGTAGTTTCTGTTCGTTTTTATCAGCAGAAATCTTTTGCCGCTATTCTTACAGGTAGCATTGGCATATTGTTTTCCATCGCTGTGGTTAGTCTTCTGCCTGGTAACTTAGTTGCACTCATGTGTGGTTTACTCATTATAGCCTTGTGTGTTTGCATCGCTTACATAGGTATTGCAGGCTTTCCCACAGTAGCCGTTACCACAACCGAAGGTAAAATTACTCGCGCTAGAGGTTGGCCTAATGATAAGAGTGAAGCTAAAGCGTTTGCGCTCGTTTTGCGGGAAAAAATCGGTGCTTAGAGTAGGCTTTCTGTACTAACTGCTGTATCAGCTATAGCAGTCCTATTTGATTTGTGAACTTAACTTGTTTTAACGAACCACAGAGTCACAGAGAACTCAGAGAGAAGAGGAAGAAGAGAGATTTGAGAGGTTCACGACTCAAATAGAATTGCTATGGTGTAGTGCGTTGCAAAATTTTCTAATTCCCATTTTTTAACAGGGATTGAGTAGGGTAAGAAGTGTAACTGGCTGTTATGCAATTGGCTGTGTAGCTAGTTTTTCTTAGAGTTTAGAATTTTTTGGCGATCGCTCCAGCCGACTGACGTGATTTAGGGAATTGTCAGTACGCTATCTTAAGCCTCGCTGTTAAAATTCAGCGTATTTACGGAGATGTTAAAGATTGGTTTCTAAATCTAGGTGTATTCTCGAATTTAGAACTAATTGATAAAGTTTATCATTGATTTTGAAATTTAAATCCAGTAAAACCTATGGAACCGTTTATCGTTCAAGGCACAATTAAGCTAGCAGAAGGTATCTACTATCTCCTTACAGATACAACAGAATATCATCCAGAGCGTCTGTCGGGAAACATGCTTTCTCTATTTCAAAACTTTAAGAGTTCCTATGACTCCAAAAACACAACTCATTTGAGCCGACTATTTTCTGATTCTTACTCAGGTTCTTTGTATAAAGCCAAAACCAAGGCTACTTTTATTCAATTATTAAAGCAAATGTTTGATGTACTTCCAAAATTTGCACATCCTAGCCTAAGTATTAATATCTATCAAATAACAAAGGATAGTGACTCAGTATTTGGTTTAATTGTAGACTTTAAAAGTAATGTAAAGGTGGCTTTTATCCCTCTTGCTTCTATTGACTCAGGTCAAGTTTACATCGAGGCTCGTCCTGAAGGTGAATATCGTATCTGGAGAATTACGTGCATTGACACAATAAACAACTAAAAATCTCCTAACTAACCTTTTTATATTTAACAGCTCCGAATCAGGTTCAAGCATCTACTACCTATCATGAACACTTCTGCAACAACATCTTGGGACAATGTTCGCGCCGCCTTCAAAAACATCTGGGGATATGATGATTTTCGATTCCCCCAAGGTGAGATTGTTCGTAGTCTCTTAGAAAAACAAGATGCTCTAATTGTCCTACCCACTGGTGGCGGCAAGTCGATTTGTTTTCAACTCCCGGCACTCCTACAAACGGGTTTAACGTTGGTTGTTTCTCCGCTGGTTGCACTGATGGAAAATCAGGTGCAGGAATTACATCAACTGAAGTTACCCGCCGCCCTTTTGCATAGTGAATTGCCAACCCACCAACGACGGCAAACGCTTCAAGCTTTAGAACGTCAGCAGTTACGATTACTGTACCTATCGCCGGAAACTTTATTGAGTGCACCCGTATGGGAACGGTTGTGTCAGCCACAGCTTAAGATTAATGGGTTGATATTAGATGAAGCCCACTGTTTGGTGCAATGGGGTGATACCTTTCGACCCGCTTATCGACGTTTAGGTGCAGTACGACCCGCCTTACTTAAATGTAAGCCAGCAGGTACAAAAATCAGTATAGCTGCCTTTACTGCAACGGCTGACCCCATCGCCCAACAAACAATCCGCAATGTCTTGCAACTGCAACAGCCAAAACCTTTTTTAATCAGTCCTTATCGCCAAAATCTTAACCTAAAAATTCAAACTATCTGGACTCCCAGAGGACGCCGCCAGCAACTATTAAAATTTATTCAAGCACGACAGAATCAAACAGGGTTAGTCTATGTTCGTTCCCGACGGGAGAGTGAAGAATTAGCGGAATGGTTGGGTTCTTTGGGTTATGCAACAGCGGCTTACCATGCGGGACTCAGTCCTGAGGAACGTCGCGCTATTGAAGCAAGCTGGCTGAGTGGAAAAAGTCAATTTGTAGTTTGCACTTGTGCGTTTGGGATGGGTATCAATAAGCCTGATGTTAGATGGGTGATACATTATCAATCCCCTCAGTTGTTATCAGAGTATATCCAGGAGGTGGGCAGAGGGGGACGGGATGGTAAACCTTCTGACGCCCTGACGTTGATCAGTGAACCCACAGGCTGGTTCAATCCAGAGGATAAGCAGCGACGTGAGTTTTTTGTTGATAAAATGCGATCGCAATATCAAGATGCCCAGCAGTTGGTGAAGAAATTGCCACCTCAGGGGGATGTGGCAACGATAGTTAAGCAATATCAGGACGGTGCAATTGCTCTGGCTCTCCTCGATAGTGCGGGACAATTAGAATGGCAAGACCCTTTTCACTATCGCAAACTCCCTTCAGGAAAGTCTCAAACTCTTGCTCAGTTGAGTATGACACAGGAGAAGGTACAAAAGCAGATGACTCAATATTTAAATACTCGTGAGTGTCGTTGGCAATTTTTGTTAAAGGCGTTTGGTTTTAATCAAGAAGCGGCTGGGTTTCGCTGCGAAAATTGTGATAATTGTACTCGTCGATAGGAATTCTCTGTAGAGTTTATGATTAACGAACCCCAGAGACGCAGAGGACACAGAGAAGAAAAAAATGAGAGAGAACACAGAGATAGGCTGAGGTTTTTGTCTCTATAAAATTTTTCTTTCCAGAGGCTAGAGTTAACTTCCCAGACCGCATCTGCCATTGGGAAGTACTGTTGTCCAATTCTTTTTGACTAGGGCTAGTTGAGCCTCAGTAATGATGGCATTTGAGAGGTTAGCGCCACACAAATTAGCTCCTTTGAGATTGGCATTCGATAAATTAGCCTCACACAGATTGGCTCCTTTGAGATTAGCTTTGGAGAGATAGGCAAAGCTGAGATCTGCACCTTGCAAGTCAGCTCCTGACAAATCGGCATTACTAAAGGAAGCTCCACCCAAATTTGCCTTTCGCAAATTCGCTTGGTTTAAGTTAGCCTGACCAAAATAAGCATCTGATAAATCGGCTCCTTCAAAAATTGTTTTTGCCAATTTAGAACTGTAAAAAAGTCCCCCAGATAAGTTGGCATCTTGAAGATTCAACCCACTCATATTCTGAAAGGCAAAATCCCTCTCACCGTTTTTATACGATTCTAAAAGTAAATGACTCTTGGCATCTAAGGAGTCAATTGCGTTCAGAACTTCCTGAGCCGATTGATAGCGATAGCGAACCGATGGTTCCAACATTTTATTCAAAACTTCAGTAAACTGGTCACTGATTTGAACGTATGGCTGCCAAACCATTTGACAGGTTGTCGGCTCGTAAGGAAAGTGGGTTGGTAGTTTACCCGTCAATAAATAAATACAAGTAACGCCTAGTGCATAAATATCACTGGCAAAAACAGGTCGCATGGCTATCTGCTCTGGAGGAGCAAAGCCTTGAGTGCCGATGGAAGTATCTGTCCAAGTGGTTTGCTCGGAACTATTCTCTGGATCATCTTGGCAATTCTTAACCGCACCAAAGTCAATCAAAACCAGTTGGTTGTCTTGCTGGCGACGAACGATATTGCTGGGTTTAATATCCCGGTGAATCAACTTTTGGCTATGGATAAATTCCAGTACTGGCAGAATTTCAATCAAAAATTGCTTCACCCCAGCTTCACCGAGGGTTCCAGACTGTTTAATTTCCTGCCGTAGGGTTGAGCCGTTGATGTACTGTTCCACGAAGTAAGGGGGTTGAGCCTCTTCACAGTATTCCAATAGCTGTGGCACTTGGGGATGATTGCCAATTTGTTTTAGGGTTTCAGCCTCTCGCTTAAACAGCACCTGTGCCATTTCTATAATGTGCGATTCAGATGTTGTCGGATGCAGTTGCTTGATCACACAATGCGGATGACTGGGTAGAGACTCATCTTGAGCTAAAAACGTGACGCCAAATCTGCCCCGCCCCATCATTTTGAGTATACGATAGCGATCTCCGAAGGTCTTGCGATCCGCGTAATCGCGCAGGAACAGTTCGGAGCGATAATCTTGACAGATATCAGTGTGCATGAGATTTTTAGGATGAGAACAGTCCGGATTTATGCAGTAGCTCACTGAGCCTTACTGATTCAACGTCTCCCCCGCTGCGACTAAAGCTTGTGCTTGCAGCACCCGGCTTAACGCGATCGCTGTAGTTAGAAATGCACCACCGAAGGTATACTCTTTCTAGCCAGTCTTCGCCAAAAATCTGTTGTGAAACTAGAAGAGCTCTTTTTCACCCGCTACTCAGGTGTCAATGACTCAATATATTATCGATAGCAACCCATTCTTTGTAAAGCTTCTGTAAAGATAGCTTCATTTTATATAAAGCCTCGATGAAGTTAGTCTCTCGACGTTTTCGAGTGAGTTGGGACTGGGGGGTTGTCACAAGTTTAAAGTTGATTATTGGCTAACGCTGACTAGAATCTAGCCGACCATTGCATCATCTTCCTTTGTGTACATTATCCTAGCCTAAGAGCTTCCCTCCTTCTGTCCAAAGGAGGGAATTGAGCAATAGGCTAACTTTTCGTTACCTTGCCGCCTCTTGTGTTTGTGAGGAGCAAGAACAACTGAATCGGGATGTCCTTACAGTTTTTTATCCCGATCGCGACGACGGCGATCGCGCCACTCAGCCGCCGTTAAGTACACGACACCCACACTGACTAAAGCCAATAGTCCTAGGGTCGCAAAAAATAGAACCGTTACAAAAGGACTTTCCACAATGCTCTAAAAACCGTTGCGACCCCAAACAACCATTGCAATTGACCAAGTGAACAGCACCAGTACGGAAACCCAACCCAATGACAAAATATCCATAGCGATATATAAAACTACACAATGATTCTAAGGCTTATGATAATTCAATTTGACCCATGTTTAACTTCAGATAAAAATTGTGAACAACTCTTCTAACCTAATGATTGAGCGCATCGAATCCCTGAAAGCCGGTACACTCGCCGCTTTGTCATTTACACTGGCTTACAGCCTCACCGTGGTGGGCAATCGTTGGGTGTTAGCCCGGACATTTGAGACACTTGCCTCCTTCCCTGTGACTACCACTCTCGATCTGGTCGTCAAAATTGCTGTGGCCTGGTTCAGTGGCTTCCTGTTTGGCATCACCTACCGTTATGTAATCCGAGAGGATGAAAATCCTCACCTCAAGGATGGGGCTGTCTTAGCCTTTGGTTTAGTGCGGGCATTAGCACCTGTAGAGGGGCAGCCAAATTTGACTGACGCGATCGCCTTATTGGGTGTCCTAGGAGTGGAGAGTCTTTTCTGTTTTGGTTTTGCCCGTCTTATTCTGGATTGGGCACTCCAGCGCCACTGGATCAAACCCTTCAAGTCAACGTCTGCCCTTTAATGTTTGGCTGACCCTATCTCTAGTTTCGGTTAACGACTAAAAGTCCCCTGTCAGGATTAGGTATAGTTGTTGAACAAAAGCGCATTAAATAGAGCAGCAAGGCACAAACCAGTGAGTATGATCACAAGTATGTTTATCATAGATAACCCCATTTTTGTGTCCTAACAAAATAATAGCTTAATAATGTCTTTAGAGTTGAAAGCCATTGATTGGGTTAAGAAGGGATGATCAGAAGGTTCACTCGAAATTACCACCGTCTCAACAGCCGTCAGATGTGAACAGTGGCTGATTTTTATTTTTGGTGGGAGAAAAATTCCTCACCAAAAATAGGGGTGGGTTTCACTTAGGGAGGTAAACCCCTAAATGAAACCTAGCCAGTGATTGAAATGAAAGTATTCTCTGTTGGGGCTGATGAGTCGCCTAACACACCCTACCTCCGAATACTTTTTAATTGAGCGTTAGTACTTCAAACTCCGGATTGCCATACATCTGTGTCCGATCAACCGCTGAAAGAATTTTATGATTGGCGCTATCAGCATCCAAACATTGGCACACCAACTGCGCGACATCCGCCCGGTGAATGGTTCCAGCTACTTTGTAGTCTTCCGTTAGCACACCATTTCCGGTTGCGGGTTCGGACTTTAACCCACCCGGTCGAATCACAGTGTAAATGAGTCCACTGGCGATTAAGTGTTTCTCTGCCTGCTCTTTTTCGATCAAAACAGGTTTCAACGTTTCTAGCGCTTGTGGCGGTATGGCAACAACACTTTCCCCACTCCCAATGGAAGAAACCAGGATGAACTTTTGCACTCCCGCCTTCACCGCCGCATCAATGAGATTTTTGTTCCCTAGATAGTCAGCTCGTGTACCATCTTTGGGTAAGCCCCCAATCGTACTGATCACAGCAGAGATGGGTTCATCTCCCAGCATTGCCTGTTCCATCGCTGCTGCATCTAGGGCATCTCCCATTACCACTTTAATTCCCATCGCTTCTAGCTCCGAGCGAGAATCGGGCGATCGCAGCAACGCTTTGACTTTCTTACCTTGTTGGGTCAGGTATTTGGCAATTTCTCGACCAACGCCCCGACTGGCACCAGCCAGAAAAATGTAGGACTCATCTGTCATGTTCGGTTCCTTTAGCTATTGTGCTACCCCCTATTTTATCGGGTTTACCGAACCGAAACTATTTCAGTTTTCCGTACTACTAGGGAATTTAAATTAGGGTCGGGAATCATGATTAAATTAGTCGTTAAAACCGAATTCCTGTGCTGTGCTTTATCAATAATATGAAATTCAAAGGCAAGAAAAACAAATCTGAATCGTTGAATCGAGGTAACAGTTATGGCATTAGTTCGTTGGAATCCCTGGAGAGAACTCAACACTCTGCAAAGCCAAATCGATCGCTTATTCGATGAAACTCTAACCCCCGCTACCAGTTGGGAAAGAGGCTTGTTAAGAGTTCCTCCGGCTGAGATGAAAGAAACAGAAGATGCGATCCATCTGAAGCTAGAAGTTCCAGGGCTAGAAGCAAAAGACCTGGATGTACAAGTTACAGAGAATAGCGTTTCTATCAGCGGTGAGCGTAAGTCGGAAACAAAAACTGAAGAAAGTGGGAAAACCCGCAGCGAATTCCACTACGGCAAATTCCAGCGTGTGATTCCCTTACCGACTCGGATTCAAAATACTAACGTCACAGCAGAATACAAAGACGGCATTCTGAATCTGACACTCCCCAAAACAGAACAAGAGAAGAATAAAGTTGTCAAAGTAAATCTAGAGCAATCCGTTGCCTAATTTACTGAAAGTAATTTGCTGTAACTCGTTCTTCTAGGCAGTAGAAATAATCTCACCTTGGAGTCCGGTTGCTCTGATGCAACCGGATTTTTTATGAGCAAATTCAACTCATATTATTTCCATTGGCATCGGAATTAACTCAGATTAGGGTGCAAAAACTCTGCGCCCCTCGGCGTAACCCTTTGCCCTCTCTGCGTTAAAAAACATACTATTGAGATGCCAACAGATTCCTATCACTTGATTGATGAAAAAAAGCTGCAATCAAAGATTGAGACAGAGCTGAACATACTCAACTTGTTCACCTAAATCCGCAGACCCTGCTGTATTATCGACAAATTTTGCATTCGGATAAAGCCGCTGATCAGAAATATCTAAGAGCTGAGAGCCAAACGCTAACCATTGTTGAAATACCTCAAAGCGACCATCTTCAGGATGAACGACTTGATAAACTCGTACCCGATTTAACCGCTTGCTCTCACGACCGATACACCGGATGCCATAGCCGATTTTATCCAAAAGGCGTCTAATAATGATGATCGGAGTTGCATTTTGTGCCAGTCCAATTCCCAAAGTCGTCTTGATCGCAGCACGGTTAGAAAGTGCCAATTTCGCCATTGCCTTCAAGTCTTCATCCGTATTTCTTAACTCTCGCCCCTGATCCTCCAGCAACACCGGAACACCTAAGAGTTCCATGGTTCCAATCGTGGCTCCCAATTGGGAACGGTTGAAGTCCGGCAGGAAGATGCTACCGCCCCCCAACTCAATTAGGCGACGTGCAAAAGCGGCATCCCGTTGAGCCAAATAGTCTCGTCCCAAGGTGAGAAAGTAATGAAGTAACAGCTTGGAGTACCAGCCTTCGTCATCCTTGGCGACCAATGGAGGCGTAACCGGGATACCATAGCGCAACTTTAACTCATGCTTGCGAAGTGCCCGTCGCTGGAATGGAGTCTTGACCAACTGTTTTTGCAGCGCTTGATACTGGCGCGCACTGAGATCTGGGGCGTAGGCGATCGCTTCACACTCGGCCTGATAGTTTTGCTCTCTCACCGCTGCGATCGCCATTGTGAGCGAATTCGTCTCCGTTTCACCTTCTTCCCCATCCGATTTTGAATGCTGGATGTTGGATGTTGGATTTTTTGCTAACCGCTCAGTCCCTACCTTTCCTAAGCCACCATCCCTCAAGGAATCTTCAACGATGTGATGACCTTCCGCTAGCAGTGCTGCCAGCACGGATTCTCGATACTTTTGCATCGAGGCGTTATGCCGAACAGCCATCTTGGCCCAACACAACAGAGATTCGGCCTGAAACCCCATCTCCAAATCATCCAAGGCATCAAAGTCCGATTGCTGTAATAACTTTATATTGAGCTGCGTCAGACTTTGCCCCGATGTGAGCAACCCAGGAATTGAAGTCGAGCCATTGCCAACCCGATTAAAACCATAAGCCGCCACCCAAAGAAACCGAGGCAAATTTTCACGCACTCGCCCCAGCGCCTGCCGCACTGAGTTCTCGCTTTGAATTCCTTGAGCGATACCCCAAACCGAGGTGAAATGCCCTCGCACATCGATACTCACTCCCGTTTCAATCGCCGGACTCGCTAAGACAATGTCATAGTTCGGCAAAACCTGATTCAGGTTGCTCATGCATCCATAAGCCGGATGAGATGGCTCGGCTAGGGATTCGGCATCAATACGCAGTATCTTGGCTGTGGGGAATCGCTGTTGCAGGTAAGCTTCCAAGGTGCAAGTCCCCCATTGGCTCCCCCGTTTCTGAGCCGAGAGACAGACAAAGGGTTTTCCCCCGTCTTGAATGTGCCGTTCCAAGTCTTGCACCAATCGTTCTGGCTTATTTTCTGTGTAGTGATGAACCTGCCAGGATTCACTCGCTCCGGGTTTCCAATCATTCTGAACAATCAAGGGTTTGACAGGAACGCCCGATAGAGAAATCAGGTAATCCATCGAGATGTCACTCAAGTCAGCATCTGCGACAAAAACCTGTCCTTCGCCCCCCAATACATTCTGCATCAAGGTTTTCAGCGATTTGAGAATGGATACCCGATTGTTACTACAGGTACTAGAGTCCAACCCATGCCACAAAACTTGCTCGACTTCATCAATAATGACCACCCCATCCGACCAGTTGAGAGCCTCGAATTGAGCTTGAGAGGTGGGATGCAGGGAGTCAATGCAAAGACCGTACCCTAATGCTGTACTGGAGTCTGAGCTACGCACCTCAGTAATATAGTTGAGTCCGAAACGTTGGCATAGAGACTCCACCAGTCGCACTCGATGACCAATCACCAAAACCCACTGCTTGCGCTTTAAGGCTTCTTTGACGATACCTTCTAAAAACTGGGTTTTACCCGTGCCTTTGGGAGATTTGATGCCAATGAGTTTGGCGTCTCTGGGTAGGGAAAGTTCTCCCAGATAGCGTTGGTTCACCTGTATATCGGCTAGATAAGTTAGGCGAGACAAAGACTGCGCTTTCCAAGTATCGAGCGGTACTGCCCTCTGGTAAGCTTCGTCTAATGCCGCCTGACCGTTTTCCGCAATGAGGTCATCGATTCCTTTCCCTTGTTCTGGGTTCCAAGTGATAATCTTGACGGAACAGCATTTTTGTGTTAATAAATAGCCCAGTTGTCGGACGGCGGCGTTGACGGCCTTGATAGTGGTGGGTTTTGAGTCTTGGTCGAAGGCAATATAAATGGTTCTCCCTTGGGTTGCCAGTTTGAGTAACTGGGGGATGAGGCGAGACTTGCCGATGCGATTTCCCTGTTCGTCTCGTGGCACGCGATAGCCACCGAATACTCCCGGTAATGCGATCGCTGCATAACCTCCTGTGAGTAATGACCCAGCCTTTTTGGCTCCTTCGGTAATGCACAAGGGAATTTCCGGGTGTTCGATCAGCCACTGCCAGAAGCCAAAATCCGGTTGCTTGGCGTCAATTGCTGCGGGTAGCACGGGGATTTTGTAGCGATCGGCAATGCGCTGCCATAGGTGAAGCGGAACGCGCAGAGCAAACAGTCCTGTGGGTGCTAGGGGAGGATGTTCATACTTAATTAACTTTCCAGCATTCCCACTACGACGAGGAACACTGGGTTTGAAACAGCCCCACAGGTCATCTTCTCCCGTGAGTAGGTCAATCCCGGAACACCACCAACCCCCCTGTTCTGTGTGTTCATAACGCTTGAGGATGTGATGGCTCACTCGACCATCATTCCGTCTTTGGAGTGCGTCGGCGTAAAGTAAATAGTCTGATGGGCAAGAGCCGTTTAAAGGTATAACGTTAAGGCGGGTTAGCTGGTCATCGACACCAGCGGCGTCCCACTCTTGGAGATAATTCACAGTGTTGGCGATCGTGTTGGTCATTGAGGCTTAAGCCTAAATACACTACATCTAGTGGGTAAGCTGAAGCTTTTACAAAATGAACACTAATTATAGAGCTTGTTGAGCAACACCTGGGGCGAGGGTCGATCTCATACACGAAGATTCATCATGAGGTCGGTGCATCCTCTTATCTTGCTTTTTTAGATAAGACGTGATAATTTTCGGGTATTAATACGGTATTCCGATTGAGTTACCGTAGTTTAAATCCAGGAAATTCCCATGAGCAAGGCAGATTTGGGCCAACTAGCCTGTCGGCACTGCCGATATTACCGAATAGAAGGACGGCGGGGTGGATACTGTCAGCTTTTTTGTGGCAGAGTACGAGGCATTTGGTCAGCCTGTTCTCTCGTCGTTCCACCCTTCGCACCCTCTTGGGAAGCACTGAAAAACAGCACAAGGACAGAGCCACAACTTTAACAGAAGTAACTTTTTCTTTTTAATTCACCTGCAACAATCACCTTTACCTGAACGGAGTATGCTGCTCACTGAATTGCGAACGATTTATGAGCGTGACCCAGCGGCACGCAACTGGCTGGAAGTTTTGTTTTGTTATCCCGGAGTACAAGCACTGTTATTGCACCGAGTGGCACACTGGCTATACAACATTAATATTCCTTTTGTGCCTCGCTTCATTTCTCATCTCAATCGCTTCTTCACAGGAATTGAGATTCACCCCGGAGCCAAAATTGGCAATGGTGTGTTTATCGACCATGGTATGGGGGTCGTGATTGGTGAAACGGCGATTGTGGGGGATGGAACCGTGATTTACCAAGGCGTGACGCTGGGGGGTACGGGTAAAGAAACGGGCAAGCGCCACCCGACTTTAGGCAGAAATGTCATCGTGGGAGCAGGTGCCAAAGTGTTGGGCAATATCCAAATTGGTGATAATGTTCGGATTGGTGCAGGGTCAGTGGTCTTGCGAGAGGTGCCCTCGAATCGCACGGTTGTAGGAATTCCTGGTCGCATTGCCCATCCATCCAGGGACGCCGCGAATTTTTTCAACCCTGAACATCTACCCGATGTAGAAGCGCAGGTGATTCGAGTCTTATTTGACCGGATTAAATCTTTAGAGATGCAAATTGAGAGTTTGAAGACTCAATCGACTTCCTATTCAGCGCCGCCAAGACGGGAATATTCCCCTCATTTATTAAAAGATGCTGATCGCTTCATTGAAGACTTTCTCGATGGTGCTGGCATATAATACCTTTTGGCCTGTGAACCGCTACATCTGGCTCTCACAAGATGTGAGGATGGCAACAAACAGGTCATAATAAGATGAGATACCCCGATGAAAAGTGTATAATTATAGTTTTGGGTATACTTAGTCAGGACACAAAAGAGGGAATCATATGTCGCGATATCGAGGCCCGCGTCTGCGGGTCGTGCGCCGTCTAGGCGATCTACCGGGTTTGACTCGCAAAACGCCCCGCCGCGCCTACCCACCGGGTCAGCATGGTCAAGCTCGCAGAAAGCGCTCCGAATATGCGATTCGACTGGAAGAAAAGCAGAAACTCCGCTTTAACTACGGCATTTCCGAAAAGCAGTTGTTGCGTTACGTGCGTAAAGCGCGTCGGGCAACGGGTTCAACGGGTCAATCTTTGCTGCAAATGTTGGAAATGCGGCTAGATAACACGGTCTTCCGCATGGGCATGGCTGGCACAATTCCCGCTGCTCGTCAGCTTGTGAATCATGGTCATGTGACGGTCAATGGTCGGATGGTTAATATTGCCAGCTATCAGTGCCGTCCAGGAGATGTGATTGGGATCAAAAATACTGAACGCTCTAAGCGCTTAGCCCAACAAAACTTAGAATATCCGGGACTTGCCAACCTGCCCAGCCATTTAGAGTTTGACAAGAACAATCTCACAGGTAAGGTCAATGGTGTCATTGATCGGGAGTGGGTGGCCCTGCAAATTAACGAACTGCTGGTGGTTGAGTTCTACTCACGGAAAGCCTAATGGGTTGAAGGTTGAAAGGTTGAATGTTGAAGGTTTTTTTGTGTTGAACGTTGAAAGGATGGAATGTCGAAATTTCATCCCGAATCACCTTCAACCTGCAAACCTTCAACCTGCAACCCGATGACTATCCTCCAATTTGCGACATGGTGCGCGTGTAAGTACCCGTCGTTCCAGAGTCTCGTTGTTTGAAGTTAGTCTCTGGTTTAATCATGAGCAAATGCCTGACCTGCGCCCTGAGGTCAACGGGCTCAACTCCGCTGCGAAGGGCGGTTTTGAGGTTAATCTGATTCGACTCATTCAGCAGACAAGGGCGTAACCAACCGTCGGCAGACAGGCGCATTCGGTTGCAGCGATCGCAAAAACATTCCGACATCTGACTGATAAATCCGAGAGTTCCCAAAGCACCGGGAATCTGGAAAATATCAGCAGGGCCATTACCACAAACAGTTGATTCTGTCAAGCCAAAAACCTCACGAATGCGCTGCCGCAATTCTTCAGATGGCACCCAGGCACGTTCGCCAAAGAGTTTGTCATTGCCAATCGGCATAAACTCGATAAACCGGACGTGCCAGTGGCGGTCAATCGTGAGGGCGGCTAAATCGAGGACTTCTTGGTCATTAACGCCCGGAATGACTACGACATTCAGCTTAAGAGGGTCAAAACCGACGCGGTGGGCGGCTTGAATCCCCTCCCAGGTTTGCTGCCAACGGGAACGTCCGCGATTACCGATAATTTTGTCAAAGGTTTCTGGGTTGAGAGAGTCGAGGCTGATGTTGATGCGCCGCAAACCTGCATCATAAAGATCTTGTGCCATGTCTGCCAGGAAAAAGGCATTGGTCGTCATGGCTAAATCTTGGGTTTGGGGAAGAGAGGCGATCGCACTCACCAAGTCCACAACACCGGGACGCAGCAACGGTTCACCCCCGGTTAGGCGAAACTTTCTAAATCCCACAGGGATAAAGACTTCTTTGAGCAACGTTAGCAGTTCTTCATTCGTCAGCAATTCTTGCCGTAGGATGTAGTCAAGCTCTGCTCCCTCCGGCATACAGTACTGACATCGGAAGTTACAACGGTCGATGAGGCTGATACGGAGATAATCTACCTGGTTCATATTTGCTTTTAAGGGAGCTCGTCTGTCAACCTTCTGGGACTGGCAACACTGAGTTTATTATCGAAAATTGATCTCTAAGATTACCTCGCTCTAACTATTGATTATGCCTAAGAACGCAGATCAATAATGGTTATGCTGCATTGAGAAGGTAGAACTTTTGACGAAATCCCGATTTGCCTCAGTATGTTTCCACAGTGCCTCAAGGTGAGCTGATGAGTATGGCATTCCATCCAGACTATAACTATCAAGTTGGGGGAAGTCTTCCCGTTGATGCTCCTACCTATGTCAGGCGAAAAGCAGACTCTGAGCTTTACGAGAGCGTAAAGCGTGGTGAATTCTGTTACGTTCTCAACTCCCGGCAAATGGGCAAGTCTAGCTTGCGGGTGCAAATAATGCAGCGCCTGCAAGCGGAGGGAATTGCCTGTGCTGCCATTGACTTGACAGAGATTGGTACATCCAACACCACCCCAGAAGATGGGAGAACCGGGTTCTGGCAAAACCATGACGCTGCTGGAATTCACCCGCGACTTGATTGACCGTGCACAGCAAGATGTTAATCTACCCCTACCAGTGGTGTTTAACCTCTCATCTTGGAAAGGTGGAAAGCAAACCATTGCCGCTTGGTTAGTCCAAGAACTGAACAGTCAATATCAAGTTCCCAAACAAACGGGCAGCAACTGGGTCAAGAATGGGCAACTGCTGCTCTTACTCGATGGCTTAGATGAGGTGAGGAGTGATATTCGGGGTGCCTGCGTTCAGGCATTAAATCAATTTCATCAGGCATACGGAGACACAGAGATGGTAGTGTGTAGCCGCCTCAAGGACTACGAAGCTCTGAAACATTGCCTGCACTTTCAAGCTGCCATCTATGTGCAACCCCTCTCCAGCGAACAAATTCAGCAGTATCTCAACAGCGTCGGTACCGGACTGGCAGCCCTGAGAACGACACTGCAAACCGATACTCAGCTGCAAGAGTTGGCAAAGTCACCCCTGATGCTCAATATTATGGCAATCGCTTACCAAGGGATGTGTGTCGAAAACATCCCTAGCATGAGCTTGGAAGAACGTCGCCAACATATGTTTAATGCTTATATTGAACCATAGATTGGCGCAACGAATCGCTGATTTGTATAGATTAAAATACACAGGAACTCTTGGTGTATTGGTAAAAGCCAAACAGTCAGGATATCTCTCAACCGTAGCACCAGTTATTAACATGCTTCGCAGTAAAGGTATGTGGTTGACTGACAAAATTATCAGTGATGTTCTGCGATTGTCAGGAGAGTAGGGTTTGACTCCCAGAAAACATGGAGCGATCGCACTTTTCCCTCATCCCTCTAACAACCGATCGCCTTATCTATCTCAATCACCTAAGAATAACCTGGCAAAATCCTCAGCCGCATCCGGGTTTAGCTGCTTGAGTGCGTTCTTAATTTCTACAATCACATCACCGGCAGGGTCTCTTTGCTCGTGTACCCAGCGATGGACATTTGAGCGGTCAACTCCCATTGTGACCGCCAGTTGGTTTTGGCTAATGCCGTAGGTTTCCAACACCTGTTTAAGCGCTTTGCCTGCTTTGCCCATGCCTCAGATTCTGTCAGAGGCAGAGAAACCCGTAAATGTTGACAAACTGTCAGCGTTCATGACCATCTAAATTTGTTGACATATTGTCAACAAATAATGGCATTGGGGTGAGCCTGGGTAAGGTACTGCTCACCCCAAATCAAAGAGACTCACTCCCGATTTCATCCCTCAAAACCAGTGACTTAATATCACTCAGTCCATCTCTAGTTGACAACACCCGCAAAAAATGACAATAAATGAGCCTCGGCGTGTCAAAATCTCGCAGTAGGAACTCTTGCGAATATGAGTTCACAGAATCTGTGAGTGAGCAGCTTAAGTGTATGGAAACGATGAATCGATTGGGTAAGCCGATTAATCTGTTGGCTGTAATTGCGATCGCTACCACCGGAATGAATACTCCGGCTATGGCAGGTACTGACATCGCATCCTCTGAGGAAAACTTACAACTGGCACAAGCCTCTCTGGTAGGACAGTGCCGTGCTGCCAAACAGCAAATCCCCATTTTCAGGGGATCTAACCCCACCAGTGAGACATTAAGACTTATATCGGCCAATGATGAAGTCATATTGGCCGATACTTCAGTTGGAGCCGATGGACTCATCCGCATTAGTGGGCCTGTCACAGGGTATGTACATGCCATCAACCTTAAGCCCTGTGGTGGCAACACGGAAATCCCTGCAATTAAAGACCTTTGCCGTCAAGTAATTCGCCCCTCTCAAGGTTTAGTGATTCGCAGACAACCCAATCCCACAGCCGCTCAGGTTGGTGGGATACCCTATCAAGGACGGATTACCCTGACTAGCAATCCTGCAACTAACAAAACAGTTAATAATCGTAATTGGGTAGAAATTGCCTTACCTGCCAAGGGTTGGGTTTCCAATGGTTTGGTGACGCAGCCAGAGAACAATTTAGCTTATTGTCCTTAAAGGATAATCAATAAACTTCTGGCAAAAATACCTCTGACCCCACCCCAATCCTCATCCTCACATAAGAGCTCCGGTCGCTCCGGTCCCCTTAATCAGGGGAGGGAGTTAGTTTTTGAAACATGCGATCGCAAACAACGGGTATGGTGGTTCTTCATCCACTTTCAGATTTTATTGACGGCAATGCTGCTGTCAGCCACTCATCTCCTAGCTATTACTATGAAGGACGTTGTCCTCAAAGTGGTGAGCGATTGAAACTGCCCCGCACCCCAACAGCAGAAGCGATCGCAAAAGGTTTGATGCAGCACCTTGCCAACAATGACCGTTATGCCCATGAAGGCAAGATGTATGGAATACTGCTGGTTGAACTCCCGAATGGCGAACAACGGATACTCAAGGCTTTCTCTGGTCTTCTAAATGGTCACAGCAGGGTTGAGGGCTGGGTGCCACCGATTCCAGGACGCCATCAAGTTGCCCTAGAAGAAGCCCGCACCTTGGCTGAGTTGGAGGCTATCAAGCAGGAACTGATTAGCCTGAAGCAACTTCCACAACGGCAGCATTACGAAACGCTATCTCGCGAGTTTGAGCAGCAATTGCAACAAATGAGCGATCGCCATCGAGATGGCAAGCACCAACGACAGCGAAAACGTCAGATACTCTGCGAAACACTCACAGGAGAAGCACTCACTCTTGCCCTCGAACAACTTGACGAAGAAAGTCGTCGGCATGGAATTGAGCGGCGGCAACTCAAACGTCAACAAAATGAAGGATTGCAACCCCTCAAGCAGCAAGTTGAAGCAGCAGATGCCCGGATTCGGGAACTGAAACAACAGCGTAAAGCCCTATCTCGTCAATTGCAGGCTCAGATGCACGCTGCCTACAGCTTGACTAATTTTTCAGGGCAATCTTTATCGTTGCAGCAATTGATGCCAGGAGGCTCGATGCCCACGGGTACAGGAGACTGTTGTGCCCCCAAGCTGATCCACTATGCCGCAACACAGGGACTCAAACCACTGGCAATGGCAGAGTTTTGGTGGGGAGAGTCCTCTGGGAATAAAGTTCAGGGAGAATTCTATGAAGCTTGTGCGGAACGCTGTCAGCCATTGATGGGATTTCTGCTTTCAGGATTGAAATCTAAATCCCTAACGCCCTTTGATCCCCCCCAGCCCTCCTCATCCTCACTAAAGTCCTCGTATGAGCTCCGGCGGTCGCTCCGGCTTAAAAAGGGGGGAGTTAATGATCCCCTCTCCTTGCAGAACAGGAGCTTTACTAAGGAGGGTAGCGGAGAAGTTTCTTTACCTATTGTTTATGAAGACGAATGGCTGATTGCGGTGAATAAACCCGCAGGACTACTTTCGGTACCAGGACGTTATCGTGATTGCCAAGATAGTGTCCTCAGTCGCTTGCGTCATCGGTTGCCGGATGGCATGGCAATTATGGCGGTGCATCGCTTGGATCAGGCAACATCGGGTATCCTCTTGCTAGCGCGTAATCCACAAACTTATCGTCAACTCAGTCAGCAGTTTCAGCAACGGCAAGTTCACAAGGTTTATGAAGCGATACTTTCGGCTTGGGTGACAACTGAGCGAGGAGAGATTAAACTCCCCCTGTGGGGAAATCCGGAGAATCGACCCTATCAACAAGTAGATGAAGTTCGCGGCAAACCCAGCTTGACTCGCTTCCAGGTGATGGCAAGGGAAGGAAACTACACTCGTGTCGAGTTTATTCCCCTCACCGGACGCACCCATCAATTGAGGGTTCACGCGGCTGATGCCAGAGGAATTGGGATACCCATTTTAGGCGATCGCTTTTATGGATGCCGTGCTGCTGCGAGTCGGTTACACTTACACGCGAGGGAACTTCGTTTCGAGCATCCGCAATCAGGACAAATCCTCCATTTACAGGCCAAAACGCCCTTTTAAAGCCCGATCAGCCGCTGGGCGTTTACGCTACATAATAAACCTCATGTCATCAAAAATGCCCAAGGAGTACCTGTGACCACACAGAGCAATCTGCAAGAAGATGAGCCTAACACGATTTCTCCTGAAATCTACGATGTTGTCGTAATTGGCGCTGGGCCTGTTGGGTTAGCCACTGCCATTGGCTTACGCCAGCGTGGGATTGAAAATATTTTAGTTGTCGATCAAACTCGTGCCTTTCGTCAGGTTGGACAGGTGTTAGATCTGCTCCCTAATGGATTAAAGTCTCTTAAATATTTAGCTATTGAAGCTTACGAAGAAGTTAAAAAAACTGGCAATAGGCTATTTAATCCTAAGCCATCTAATAATGAAGAGACGGCGGAAATAGGTCAAGAACTAAAACCTCCAAAGGCTTCACCTAGATGGGTGCAGAAAAATTTTCAGGGTCAGGAAATTTCCTCTATTTCTCTTAACTTCGATGATTGGTTTCAAGAATACGGAGAGGGTCGAGTATCCATCGCTTGGTATGATTTGCAGACGACCCTGAGAAACTTGCTTCCCCAAGACCGGGTGAGAGCCAATCACCGTTGTATTAATGTAGTGGAGGAGCCAGAGCTAGGCTGTGTCCGAGTCGATTGCATCTCTGATACAGGCATAGAAGCCAACCCCTATGCTCATTGGGTAGATGGACAGAAATTAGAGGAGATGCAGCCTCAGTATGAGGAGCAGATTTCTCAACCATTACACACTCAATCCATTCGAGCTAAGTTAGTTGTTGCAGCAGACGGAATCAACTCTACAGTTCGTAGAATTCTTTACGCCGATCGTCCCTACTCTGCTTTTGCACGTCCTGAATATTCTGGGTTTGCCGCCATCGGGTGTCGAGAAATTATCGATATTCCTAAAAATTTATGTACAGAACTTGAAGAAACATACTTTCAAGAATCACGAATTCTCACAATCAGTAATGATGAACTATCCGGAGATACTGCCGATATGGAATCTCCCAGGATAATTTTATTTCACAGACCCAGCGGTCAAGTTGGGTACATCATACATTTGGCTTTATCTCTGGACTCATTGCAGGGAAAGTCTAACTGTTCGTTGATTGATTTAGCTGTGCAAGAGTTGGAGAAGGCTAACTTTCCCAATGTCCTCAAGCAATTAGTGCGTCTATCTTCCCCTGATAATATGCTCCAGCGTCCGTACTACATTCACCGTGCGACTCTTTCAGATGCCATACCACTTCCTCGCACAGCTAATCCTCATCCTCAAGGTCATTCAGTCACCCTTCAAACCCCATGGAGTGATGGGCGAGTGGTATTGGTGGGTGATGCCGCACATGGAATGCCTCCCTTCATGGCTCAAGGGGCTAATCAAGGATTGGAAGATGCACTCACGGTTGTTACATTAATCGCGAAGATTGCACAGGAGAATCATTGGGATAATACACAAGCTCTAGCCCAAGCCTTCGAGAAATATGAGCAACTTCGTCGTCCATTAATGGTTCATATCCAACAGGGAACCTTGAAACCAATGTCCTACCGATCAGAACAAGAGCGGCAAAAGTACAACCAACAGGTGTATTGTCGAAATTTTGAGCAAGTGATTGAGGCATTGTTGTAGGTGGGAATCTATCGGTGCCAGCAGGTGATCTGCCTTCACTCAAAGGCAATCAACTGAAGGAAGAATGCGGCTCGGCTCATTACCCTCTTCATTAGACTTCTTGCATAAGTGGCAAAGCTCTAGGAGATAAGTACTCGTGCTACGTCATAACCATTGACTTGTGCCAGCTTGTCTAATGCAACAACTATTACCGTACAAAACTATACTACCCAGTGAATTTATAGATACTATCGACGGCTCGGTGTCAACTGTTAAGGCAGCCCGCGATGGTACCTACCGATTGGAATGTTTCGATTTCTCTATTACAACCATCAATATTAATCATGGGACGACTGCTGTTAATTAGCTAACCGTCTAGTAAATATAAATACCTGTAGTCTATGAATCTTGCATTCCATCGTGAAGATCAGCGATTGCGTAGTTGGATAGCTAAATTAGCATTTAAGCTTATGAAATTGCGTTTCATCCATAGAGGTTGGTGGCGAATTGTCAAGTATTTTTCCTTACTCGTGCTGGCCTTATTCATGACAATATTTCTGGCTGGTCATCCTATCGCTGCAATCGCGCAAAGCACATTGCCAGAGGCAGTCATACAAGATGCAATGCCAGAGGCGATCGCACCGCAACCGTTACAGGAAATTCGCGGGGTTTGGATGACTGAAAATGACCATGACATCCTCAGAGATCGCCCCAAAATGCAAGAGGCGGTGAGTCAGCTAACACGGTTGAATCTGAATACAATCTATCCTGTGGTGTGGAATTCGGGTTACGCGCTTTATCCAAGTGCCGTCGCTCAACGGGCAGACATCCAACCCTTTGTCCGCAAAGGCTTGCAGGGACAGGATATTCTTGCTGAACTCGCAAAGGAAGCTCATCGCCAAGGGTTGCTCGTGATTCCTTGGTTTGAGTTCGGTTTCATGACTCCCCCAACCTCGGAACTGGCATTAAATCATCCGGAGTGGCTGACGCAACGACGGAATGGCAACCAAACGTGGATTGGTGCGGCAGGTGAGGTGGTATGGCTCAATCCCTTCCTACCAGAGGTGCAAAAGTTTATCACCGATCTGGTGCTGGAAGTGGTGACGCAATATGATGTGGATGGCATTCAGTTTGACGATCACACCAGTTTGCCTAATGAATTTGGCTACGATCGCTACACCCTCGCCTTGTACAAACAGGAAACCCAGAAAAATGCGCCAGCCAATCCCCAAGATCCGGCATGGGTGCGCTGGCGGGCTGATAAAATTACAGCGTTTGTGACTCAACTCAACCAAGCTGTGAAACAGAGAAAGCCGAATGCCATTTTCTCGGTTTCCCCTAATCCCTATGTCACGGCTTACAATACTTATCTGCAAGATTGGCTGACTTGGGTGCGGCAGGGTATTGTGGATGAGCTGATTGTGCAAGTTTATCGCCCTGATCTGCAAAGTTTTGTGGAACAGATTAGCCGTCCCGAAATTCAAGAAGCGCAACAAAAGATTCCTACGGGAGTTGGTGTCCTGACAGGGTTGAGAAATAAGCCCGTTCCGATGCCACTGATTCAGAATAAAGTGCGGACGGCACGCGATCGCGGATTGGGTGTATCGTTCTTTTATTACGAAAGTCTTTGGGAGAATTCACCAGAACCTATAGCGGAGCGGGTATCTAACTTTCAAGCTCTCTTCAACTTACCGGCTTCTCGCGTGGCGATGAGATAACTTTGCACATTAAGAAGGCGCGATCGCCTGATTTAAAATGCGATCACGCCTTGTTGATGCAATTCGAGCCATCCTTATTCAAGCCGCTTGGGCAAGGGGAGAATGGTCATAGTGCTTCAGCAGATCAGCCGGATCATCGTAAATGGCGATCGCTCCCGATAGTTGCTCGTCACTAAAGCCACCGCAGCGTAGGGCAATCACACTCACTCCCGCTTGGCCTGCCGATTCAATATCGTAGGGTGTATCTCCTAACATCACCACTTTGTCAGGTTCCATTTGTGCTTTGCTCAAGGCGGCTTCTACGATGTCGGGGGCCGGCTTAGAAGCCTCCGCATCACTCGATGTGGTTGCTTCTTGAAGCAAATCATCGACTTGGGCAACCTTGAGTAAAATACCAAGCTCTTGAGTCGTCGCTGAACTGGCAATGACCAGATGCAGGCCAGATTCCCGCATCTTTAACACTAAATCCCTAGTGCCATTGGCGGAGGTAAGCTGCGGGCCAAATTTGTTGATGATCAGTTCTTTGCGCCGGTTAGCGATCGCCTTTCCAGGTCCCTCCTGATCGTTCAGTTCCGGCACCATCCTGGGAAGAACTTGGTCTCCCCCCATACCGATAAGAGGTCGCACTCGCTCAAAGGGGACTTCATAGCCATGCTCGGCAAATGCCTCAACCCAGGCTTGAGCATGAGCATCATTGCTCAAAACCAGGGTGCCATCAACGTCTAAAATCACTCCCTCTAATGCCATGAAAGACCTATGGTTACGTTTAATTTTCCGAGTGTGACATAGAAAACTAATTAACTCATCTTCCAATAAGAGGAGAAGGGTAACTCTGAAATTTAATCTATTCCTACTCTAAAGTAGGATGCTAGTTCTAATACGTTGCTTAAGTATAGGAGGAACTACAAAGCTGTCTAAGAAAAGCCATGAACGCCTTGGGTTTCAGAATTGTAACGGCGATTTTTCTAGTAAGTCTTCTTTCTGTTGCAGCCATTTACTATGGCGTTATCAATCCTTGATACATAAGAGAGTCTCAAAAGTTCAGGCTCAATAAACCTGTCAACAATCCGAGATTTTTTGATAACTCAAGTGAATGAAAAGCATCTCTGCTCAGCCTTTGAGCTGATTGTCACCCTTGAACTTTGCGAGTGTTACCCAAAACAGAGATGATGGGATTATTACCTCCTTGAAATTCCTGAATTCCTTGAGCAACTACTATTCTAAACAGCCCAATGCCTTCTCTCTCACTGCTCTCAACGACTTGCGAGGAGGAATTCTGGCTTGTTCTTACCTGGCTATCAATAACCTCAACCGCGACTTTATTGGCACTAAAGGGTTTTCCGTGGTGTTCCAACGTTCAGAACTTGGGGAAGTGGAACGGCGGTTTCCCTTCTTCAAGCCTTATCTAGAACGAGCGCTACAGCCTACCTGTAATGCGTTCTACCTCAACCCCTTGCTACTCAAAGAAGGCTCTCGCGTCGATCCACATATTGATCGCTCCCTGCGCTCTTATTGCAAAACGGTTGAACCTCCTGTAGTTGTCAGTGTGCTTTATGTACAGGTACCACTTAATTTGCAAGGAGGAGAGCTAGTGTTGCGTCGGCATAAACAGCAAGTCGGGCAAATTAAGCCACAAGTTAACACATTGTTGTATTTTCAGGGCGACCTGACCCATTCGGTTAATGCTGTTAAAACAACTGGGACTCGTCTAAGTTTGGTTTGCGAACAATACACTTTGAGTGACACTGTATTGCAAGAGATTCCCGCCTTTACAGTGGAGTCTAGGGCAATGAAGGTAAAACGGAAGTAAGTTGGGGGTTCCATGAAACCAAACTTTCGTCAAACCCCTTTAGGTAGTAATCTCCCTTTTGTTGTAGAGTTCGCTGATAACAGTGATTCTGTCCCAGGATGGACGGAACAGAGATACAGACTTGTATATCGTTGTATTACGTTGACAAATACAATTCTTAACGCTGTTTTCATTGTCAGCGATACATCACAACAAACTCAAAAAAGATTTTAAGGCATCATAATATGACCGTAGCTTTGAGTCCCGATCGTCTGATTAAAGGGATAACCAAAGAATTGTCATCGGCTGCTCAATCCCCCAATTATATCGAAGCAGAACAACAATTCATTCAACTACTAACCCATGAAAATTTAGACCAACAGGTAGATACTCGCCCTGAATTAGTCCGTGATTTTGAAGCTACGGTTGCCACAGCTCTCATCCGAGCTTACACAGAACATGTAGAAGTTGAGGAAGTAGAGGCAGCGCACTTATTTTTGCAGCGCATTCTATACCACATTAATCGACTCAACTTGTTCTGGTACGACGACTTGCGACACTACAAAAACGAGCGATCGTATTATTTGCAATGGCTGCGCGATCGCATTGAGTCTGTTTGGCAAGCGTGGGAACTGGCACAAATTGATATCGCACAATTACGGCAACTAGACGCCAAACAGGCACTCATTGAGCGGTGTGAGGCTGACTTGAATCCCACGTTAACAGAAAACAAGCAATATCTGCGGCAACACATGTCGCTGGCAGGATATCGGCATCTGTTGGCGCTCGCATCTTTGGATGGATTAGTAGAAGCAAGTCGTCTATCACGGATTTTGGGCGGTGCTAGCAACGAAGTACAAGCCACTCTAATTCGTGTGTTGCTGGAGGAATACGGAAATGGTCGCTTCACCCGTAAACACTCTACTTTCTTTGCCAAAATGATGGCGGAGTTAGGGCTTAATACTCAGCCAGAAGGATACTTCGATATCGTTCCTTGGGAACTTTTAGCCTGTATCAATCACAACTTCTTACTAACAGAATGTAAGCGCCATTTTCTCCGCTACAACGGTGGACTCACCTACTTTGAAATTGCTGGCCCTTCCATCTATAAAGATTACATGAGTGCCGCAGAAAGATTACAGCTTTCAGACACCGCGATGGGTTACTGGGAACTACATATACGGGAAGATGAACGTCATGGTCAGTGGATGTTGGAGGACGTAGCCTTACCTTTAGTAGACCAATACCCTGACGATGCCTGGGAACTGGTACTCGGTTATGACCAAGAAAAATGGATGGGCGATCGTGCCGGTGCAGCGATCATTCGAGCTGTAAAACAGGCAGAGCAATCTTCTGAATTTAGCATCAGTTGAAATAGTCCCTAGGGTGGTACCCAATACCCCCTCCTTGTGAATATAAACAATAAAATTTGTACCATGCAAGAAGCCTTATTAACCTCGAACACAGCCGTTCAATCCTATTCACCCAACAAAGTTTTCTTCTGTCCTGAAGAGTCTCAATTTTATTCCCAATGTCTTGAGAAAATGGTGCTCAAGCACTGCACTCGTTTTGATTCTGTTGTCGAGTTTGGTGCCGGAGATGGTAGTCCAGTCATTAGCGGTTTGCTGAACAGTCAATTTGATGGGTTTATTCAGGGTTATGAATTGAACTCTGCGGCTTGTGAACTCGGTCGGTCTAGAATTGAGCAATATCAACTCGAAGATCAATACACGATTCACAACAAATGTTTCTTCAAAAACTTTGCCTCGAGTGCCAGTTACCTAATTGCTAATCCTCCTTACCTGCCGGCTCCCGATGACAATCTCTATATGCCTTCTCTACATGGTGGTGAGGATGGCGCAACCATTACCAAACGGCTTTTATCCCTCGGTTGTGAGAATGTGATGTTGATGATTTCGGCTTACTCCAATCCAGTCGAGACCATCGATTATGCCATTGATCAGGGTTATCACGTCGTAGATTTTATGATTTCTCCGCTGAAGTTTGGGTACTATAGCTGCGAACCCAAAGTAAAAACAGCTATTACGGAACTGCGGAAAAATCGCAAAGCTTTCTATTCCCAAAATATTTACTTTTTGGCAGGCGTCTTATTTCAAAAAAAAGATGATTCCAACATAGATTTATCAGCGGAGCTACTCAAGGTAATGACGGCGTTGTAACTCTTTGAATCAGGTTGTAACCGCGATTAGCACTCCTGAAGGAGGACTCTAGAGTCAACCAGAGCAATCCCTCTGACAGAGGAGCTCGGTGAATGGAATCACTAATATTTTTGGTGAGTTGAATAGGAAAAGTTTAGTTAGGGTGCAGGAGCTGACGACAAGCTGCTTTGCGTCTACACACCTTGCTCACTCGTAGCCCAGTTATGTAGTTTGGAGACTCTCGGTTATGCGTTGGGAATTTGGTCGTAGAAGCACGAATGTAGAGGACAGGCGCGGTACCCCAATGTCAGGTCCGATGATCGGGGGTGGCATTGGGGCGATTATTCTGTAGGTGATTGTTGCGCTTCTGGGTGGCGACCCCAGCGTGATTTGGGAGCAACAACAACAAGAAGCGCCGAGCGATCGCCCCCGCACGGAGGCTCCTCAAACCCAAGGTTCTGGGGCCAATGATCGCATGGCTGATTTCGTTTCCGTTGTCCTAGCAGATACAGAGGATACCTGGCAAACGCTGTTTCGGCAAAGGGGATCAACTTATGTAGAACCCAAGTTAGTTCTTTTTTCGGGAGCCGTGAACTCTGCCTGTGGCTATGCTCGCTCAGCCGTTGGCCCGTTCTATTGCCCCGCCGATCAAAAGCTCTACATTGACTTGAGCTTTTATCAGGATCTGAAGACTCGCCACCAGGCACCAGGAGACTTTGCCCAAGCCTATGTGATTGCTCACGAGGTTGGGCACCATGTCCAGAATCTCATGGGCATTTCCGATCAGGTGCAGGCATTGCAGCGTCGAAGCGATAAAGTAACAGCGAATCAACTTTCAGTTCGGCTAGAGTTACAGGCAGATTGTTTTGCTGGCATCTGGGCGCACAATGCCCAGCGATCGCGGCAAATCCTGGAAGAAGGCGACATTGAAGAAGCGCTGAATGCAGCCAGCAGTATTGGGGACGATCGCTTGCAACGTCAGGCCAAAGGCTATGTTGTCCCGGAGGCGTTTACACATGGTAGTTCAGCCCAGCGAGTTCGCTGGTTCAAGCAAGGTATTCAGACCGGCGATCCGAAGCAATGTAATACCTTTGCCGTAGCAAATCCTTAAAATTGTTTCCATAGAGTCTGCAAATTTAGGTGCTGGAGTAATTGCTTCCGTAGCATCACTGAGAAGAAATTTTGTTGTTTCCTTGATTCAGTAATCGTACTGAAGAATTAAATAGCCGCCTAGCTTAGGCTATTTAATTAACAACTTTATTTCTTCTGTTTCCATGCAAAAGCAAAAAAATAAATTTAGTCACCTCACGGCAATAGAAAGAGTTAAACTTTCCTTTCCCGCACAGTTTTTATTGGATAAGAATCTTCTTCAAGGTCAAATATTAGATTTTGGCTGTGGTTTCGGCAATGATACTAAATTATTACAACAAAAAGGCTTTGATATCACGGGTTATGACCCTTATCATTTGCCGCAATATCCTACTCATAAGTTTGATACAATAATTTGCTTTTATGTTTTAAACGTTTTGTTTCTTGAAGAACAAGCTAAGGTTTTAATGGAAGTTTCGTATTTATTGAAACCGGGAGGAAAAGTTTATTATGCCGTGAGAAGAGATATAAAAAAAGAAGGTTTTCGAGAACATTACATTCACAAACGGCCTACCTATCAGTGCATTGTTAAACTTCCCTTTAAATCAATCCACCTAGACGAGTCTTGCGAAATTTACGAGTATATTCATTACAATCACCAAAGAAATTCATCTAACCATTGCATATTTTGCAACCCTCATAAAAATCTAACCTTACTAACAGAATCAGCAACCGCTTATGCTATATTTGATGGTTATCCTCGAAGTAAAGGTCATGTACTGATTGTACCTAAACGTCATGTAGCTAATTATTTTGAACTGCCATTTAAAGAACAATCGGCCTGCTGGTTTATGGCTAACCAAGTGCAAGAAATTTTAAGCCAAGAATTTCACCCTGACGGGTTTAATGTGGGCATAAATATCAATAGAGATGCAGGTCAAAAGATGATGCACGCTAATATTCATATTATCCCGCGTTACCAAGGTGATACCGTCGGCGCTAAAGGTGGAATGAGATATGTGATTCCTAAAAAACAGGAGAAATTAGCAGTAAAGAATCAAGTTCTTTGAGTTCTTGCTCCAGACACGGCAAAATAATAAGGAGGTTAACAGATGGAGTGGCTATGGCTAAGGGCAAAAAGCATAATCTCCAATGGCTTAAGGAAACTCTAGAACTCAAAGAAGACCATAACTGGGAATCAAAACCAGGAACTCGGATCTTTGTCGCAGGGCGAGGAGCGTTGCGCTTCGATGTGCCCGAAGATTGGCATTTTGAACCGGATACGAAATCGTTTCGGTTTCTCGACAAAAAGCCTCCGAATGATGATTGCCGCTTAGAAGCTTCTTTCAATTTATTACCCCCTGGCAACTGGGCAGATTTTCCGCTGGTTCCGCTCTTAAAAAAGACGGTTCGAGAGGAGAAGCGGAATGTCATTGAGCGAGGAGAAGTGATTCAATTCAAACGCCAAACAGCCCGTATCGTTTGGACTCAAATCAAATTTATTGACCCCCAAGAAAACCGCGAAGCCTATTCCCGCATTGCTATTGGGTTGGGTTCTGGAGTTCAGTGTTTGATTACGTTTGACTATTGGGCAGATGATGCCGAGCGCCTGATTCCCGTATGGGACACGGTGATGGAATCGTTAGTTCTAGGGCTTTATATCCGCGATCCTCGCACAGGATTTGCCTTCCCTGATTAGACGTTGCAGGATTAGCAGGGGTTCAGCCGATGGGAGCATAATTGCGATCGCAACCAGAAAGACAAGGATCGGAATAATCTGCCCATACGCACCAAGGATGTAAATTACACTCAATCCGACTAGCGACCATTTAGCTGTTTTGCAAAGTGCTCTCATTGGCTTGCCCATAGATAGTAGAAACTTGAGACAATAAATATATTCGGCATCAGAGCTTCAAACTATGGTTCAAGTCCCTACGAAACCATTAACCCTGGCAGAGTTTTTGCAACTACCAGAAACTGAACCTGCTAGCGAATACATCAATGGTCAAATCATTCAAAAACCAATGCCTCAAGGAAAACACAGCACAATTCAGGGAGAACTGATTACAACAATTAATGCGGTAGTCAAGCCGCAACGGATTGCTTGGGCATTTCCAGAACTCCGGTGTACCTTTGGTGGACGTTCCATCGTGCCAGATATTGCTGTTTTTACTTGGAATCGCATTCCCTTGGATGAAGAAGGTGATATTGCCAATGTTTTTGCCGCTCATCCAGACTGGACACTTGAGATTTTATCTCCAGACCAAAACCAGACGAAAGTAATCAGTAATATTCTGCATTGTCTCAATTCAGGTTGTCAGATGGGTTGGCTGATCGATCCAGCAGAGAAATCTGTGTTTGCCTATCCTGCTTCTCAACAACCCATATTTTTGCAAGAGTCAGAGCAGTTACTCCCAACTCCAGAATTTCTTGCAGATTTAAAGTTAAGCGTTGGTGAGTTATTTAGCTGGCTGAAACCCGGTAATGTTTGAATTACCAGTAATATCTGATTTTGGCTATAAAAAGCCTATTGAAAAATACGTTTTTTAACCATTCACTTGCGTTTTAAAAATAAGCGGCAGAGAGGCAAGTGTGTAAGTTCTATTCTTCAAAGTCTAATCAAAGCGAGGGGGTAGTTCAGATGGGGAGAGAGTATCCGGGTCGGAAGGTGACGGCGAACCGCCAGGAGAGAGCAAGGGCGACGCTGTAGGCGAAGGAGAGGGGGAACCTGCGGGTGAGGAGGAGGGGGAACCTGCGGGTGAGGGTGACGGTAAAGGTGAGGAGGAGGGGGAACCTGCGGGTGAGGGTGACGGTAAAGGTGTTTGAGAAGTAGAGGTTGGAGAGGGAAGGAGTAACGGGGAAGGGGGTGGTGGCGCAGGAGGAGTTGGGGAGAGTGTGGGTATTCCTGGAAGACGCATGGGTATTTGTTGAGTCGGTGCTGCGGGAGTCGCGACTGGTTCGGGTTGTGGGGGGATAACCGTTTCAAACGTCACAGAACGGCTGAATTCCTGACCCGTCCCATTGGTTACTTTAAGTGTTACGGTTTCACTGGCAGGTTGCTGACTTAAAGGATATGCGATCGCACCCACAGGCGGAACCGTTCCCGGCGCAGGCAGAATCTCCACTTTCATATCTTTACCCCCCTCTACTTGCCAGGTTAAAGCGAGGGGTCTGATCGGCCTTTCTGGATTAATTGGAACCAAATATTTACCCCCCGCATCCTTACCATTGACCTTGAAGGCGACAATCTTAATCGGGACTATAGTCGGCAAAATTTTAATCGTATCTGTCTTGACTGAGATTGGCTTTTCTTCCTCTCCTTTCTTGGGAACGGCTGTGAGTTCAAAGATATAATCACCGGGTTTGCGAATGCCTGTCGGTATATTTTTGCAGATTAATTCTTGGGGGAGTTGACAAAATTCTTGCAGTTCTTTAGGAATTCCTTGACTGAAGTTGAAAGGTCGCAATCCACTAATGGCTGAGCCATCAGGTAATCGAGCAATAAGTCTTAATTCTTTGAGTTGTTCTGGGTTGTTAATCTTCCAATTCAGGAGAATCATATCTCCCGGAACAGAATTTACTCCCGGCTTCTGGGCGGGCACGGAGACACCGCCCCTACTGCTAACACTGGCTTCTTGGTAAATGGGTTTTGTTGATACAAATTCGCTAATTTTTGGGGGTTCTACGGATTGAATTTTAACCGTATTGGTTTTCACCGAATCTGCGGCGGTGTCTTTTTTCCGTTTAGAAAATACTTTGAGTTCAAATACATAATTCCCGGCTTGACGTGCTTCCGTGCGGACATGTTTGCAAATTAGCATCGCCCGGATGATGCAAAATTCTTTGAGCTGGTTGGGAACACCTTTGCTGAAATCGTAAGTTACAGGTTGCACAGAAGCTGACCCATCCGGCGACTGACCCGTTAATGCGATCGCCTGAATTTGTCGGGGGTTACGAATTTGCCAATTGAGCTGAACAAAATCACCCTCTGCTTCTTGGTAGGCTGGGTTATCTGAAGAGAATTCCACAATCTTGGGGGGGGCAGGGGGTCGAAAAAACAGCCACCAAATCAGAAATGCGATCGCAGCCAGCGTGCCAACCCCAACCAACAACACCAGCAAAAACTGCCACCAAGGACGCGGTTCCCACAGCAAAGCGCCTTGGGGCAAATCGTTCGGCACAGGCAGCAACTTTGGGTCTTCGAGTTCGACGCCAAAGTGGATCAGTCTGCCACCCCCATAAATTGGACGACGCCACCACTGAGTCGGTTCTACCTCTAGGGCAACAATTCCCACCGATCCCGGCAGTATCCGAACCTCAACCGGTTCCAAGGTATAGGTACACAGGTTGTCTTCATCAAAACTAATCGTGCGGACGATAATGTCCCGTTCCGTATTCCCCGCATTCGTCAACCGGACTTCAAATAATCCAGCCGACCGTTTCACCTGACCCAAGAGTGTGCGAAGCTCAACTGTAATCAGGTAAACCGGGAGAACCTGGAGGTAGATAACATCCAGCAGCACCGCATCCAGATGGTTGGCAGATTGTAAGCGGAGGGTGGCAAAGTAATTCCCCGCTAGCGCATTGAGTGGCGGGTGCAACAGCAGGACAATTTCGCCCTTCGCACCGGGGTTGAGGTCTAACCCATCACTCGTCGTCACTAAACCCGGTAACTGTAAGCCTTCGGGATAGCGTACCGTAAACCAGCTTTCCTGCAAATCCGAACAACCCAGCCAAAAACGGTCTACCCGATCAGAGCGGTTATCCACTAAAACCGTAACCTGTAGCGGTTGTCCGGGTTGGATGACAAGGGGTGCAACTGAGCTAGTCGCGGGGATAACCGTAAACGTGGGGTCGCTAACCGTTACCGCATCCTCAATCGCCGACAAAACTTGGAGGCGCTGGGAGTAACGAATCGGAGTATCTTCGGGATAATGTTGCGGCGCATCTACGACAAGCTGGTAGTGATAGGTACCCGCTAAAGTTTGCGGCGGTACCTGAAACTGAAACACCACCTCACTCGTCGATTTGGGGCTTAACGCCAGCCGCTCAAAAGGCGAATCACACCACTGACGCAGCATCTGCGACACTTCATCAATATAGATATCGATTAAGGCACTCTGATTCCCCTTATTACTGACAGTGACACACAGCTCAAAAGTTGACCCGGCGATTACAGCATAATCTCCCGATGGATTAGGAATCACCGCCAGCGGTTTACCCGGTGCTAGCGCTTGCTGGATAGTTTGAGGTAACTGCTTGATGCCTTCTTTGGAAGCAAGACGAATGCGGTAGAGTGTCTCACCATCTACTTCTATTTCCTGGACAAAGCCCTGCTCCATCAAATCGTACAGTGCGATCGCAGCATCTCCCTCATCCTGCTCCGTATTCGCAGCAACATCGTGCAACGCGCAGTCTCCCTGACGCATCATCCATTGCACAACTCGCCGTTGAGAGTCAGGCAACATGAGGATATCGCCCATGCTTAGACCTTTATCTTCTTGGCGTTCTGTCCCTATAGAACCGACATCGCGTGTCTTCCTCGCCATCGTTGTGACTCCTGGCTTCTGTGGCAATTAGCGAACCGCTTCACTGGTACCCCTTTAGGGCAATCGCTCCGATTGAGAGAGAATTCTCTACCTTCCGTCACTTTCCCTGTTCAAAACACAAAAAACCAACCTCCCTCTCTCTCTTTCTGTTTCTTTCTCTCCTCTGCGTTCTCTGTGCCTCTGTGGTTAATTAAAACCAAACTTCCCACCCCATCTACTTGCAACCTGTATTACTCTTTTCCACACGACGCAACCTCACCCCATGGTCATCACTACCACTCACCACGAGAATATCTTCCCCCCGTAAAATCAGATTCACATCATTAATTTTGGTGGGAAACTGATCCAGTTTTCTGCCATTCAAGAACTTGAGATCGCGTGCACCATCCATCGTCAAAGGCCAAAGCATCTCCCGTCCATCATCTCCAGCACTGGCTAAATAACACCCATCTTTGCTCAGGTTCACAGAACGCACGGGTTTACCACCATGACCCGTTGACCATTCATCTAGAATTTCACATTTAGTATCCTTCGCTAAACATTGGCGCATATCCCATAAAGTAATATTTCCCTGATTATCAGCCGTTGCCATCAGATTCGGCTTATCACCAGCGACGGCAAGACTCTGGATATAACTATTTTGGTCGCCTTGCCGATAGGGGACGCGGCGGATTTTGTTGGACGTAATATTCCACACGACTAATCGGTTATACCGTCCGCCAATCGCTAAATTTGTTCCGCCTGTACCCACTACTGCCAAATCATACACAGCAAAGTCAGATTTGAGCTTAGCCAGAGGCTTTTTGCTATTACTCAGAGCGTTTGATGCTTCACCTTCCAAATCCCACGCGAGGATTAAACCACTACCATGACTGCTAAATAGGTAGCGCGAGTCTTTCGTAAACTCCAAATCTAAAACTCGGTCATCTCTGTCATTAAAGAAGAACTCTAACGGTTCTTTGCGATTCGCCAACACATCCCACAGTTGAATCTCCCCATTCTCCAACCCAGCGGCGACAATGTCGTTGTTCACCGGTTTAAAGCGAACGACACGCACCGCTTTACCCGTCCGTCCAAACACTCCCATGGGTTTTAGCTGATTACCTTGAACAGTCCAACGGCGGATGGTTTGATCGGCAGAACCACTAATCACGCGATCGGCTAATCCATTGAAGCGCACAGAGGATACAGCCGCCGTGTGTCCCTGAAAAGGTCGAAACAACAGAAATAACAGCAGCAGTAGCAGCAGTCCTCCCAGGACTTGCAGCGCAAAAGGGATAATCGGCAAAACCCGTAATTCCAGAAATTGGGTATCATTGCGTAAATCTAACCGCCGATCTGACAAAATAGCGGTGACTTCCAACAGCAGTTTTTCTCGGATACCCCACCGGGGACGTGGTTTACTGACTAACAAAAGAGCTGTGCTCGTCTCACCGGGACGAAGTTCCGTCTCTGGCGGAATCACCTCTAAATTGCATTTCTGCCAATCCTTACCCTGAATTTGAATGCTGGCAGCGGAGCATAAGTTACTGGCATTCTCAAATTGCAGTTCATAAGTTACAGGTTCCGTGTGACGCCTGAAGCGCTTCCTGCCTTTGGCTGGGATAGTTTGCTGCTGAGGCGTGCAACTGAAATCTACATAACCTGTCGGCAGAACCTCAAGGGTGCCTTGGTCGCGCACCACAGTTCCTTTGTGGTGCGTTGCCTCAATGGTAAAGGGGTAGATTTGACAGGGAGATAGGGCGATCGCATCTGGAGGTTGGCAGTAAAAGATTACCTCAGTTTGTTCGCCTGGGTCTAATTGCAACCGTTGTTCAGCACCCTTGAGTAACCAAGATGACTCCACTCCTAAAAAACTGAGCATGACATCCATCGTCTGTTGATTCGGGTTCAGCAACCGCACGGGGATTTCCACCTGTGCTCCTGGTGCCGCCTGAAATTTTCGCACCGGCAGGTCAATTTTTAACGGTTTCGCTCCCGTACCCTCTTGTACATACAGACGCAAAACTTGCCGTTCCTCATCCCGGAGTTCTAGGGAGAAAACCCGCACCGTGAGGTTCATCATGCCGGCAAAGCCGGGTACGGGTGAATCCGTAATGGTCACCAGGAATTTGGTACTATCTCCTGGGGGTTTTTTGGAACTGACTTCCGGGGAGAGGGTGTACCAGCGAAAACTCGGAGTAGAATCAGCGCCAGCCGCCACGACTTCTAATTGAAATGAAGCAAAGCGATCGCTATCATTATCAACTGTCACTTCAAAGGTCGCCGGAGGGCCACCGGGTCTGAATTTAAGTACCTGTGCAGAGACTTTAATACTGATGGGATTGTCTGCCATTTTAATCAACTAGAGCCTTTGGTTTTGCTTCTAATCGTTTTGGATTTTTCCTGTAAAGATTTAAGGTAAGCCATTTCACTGGTTTTCGCTTGTGTCCGAGCCTGAGTTTGGTCGCTTTTATTCCGAAGTTGTTGTAATTGTTGAGCAAAGCTTTGTTCGCGCACATAGATAGAATGAGCCATCTGCTGGAACAGCCGTGCTAATTGACCTAATTCGTCAGACTTTTTAGACACTTTTTCCAGACTCGCTAGATCGACTTCTTCATTTTCTTCCATCAGGAATTGCTCGCTGCTAATTTTTTGGGCTAATCTTGCCATCGGTCGAATCGGCTGAATCACAGCCTGCTTCAACAAGAAATTAATCAGCAAAATTACCAGGGCAAAAATTCCGATAAAAATGCCCATAACTAACGATAAATTATGGCGGGCGGCTGCAAAAATTTCTTCAGAAGGAACATAAATCGTTTGGCTACCTAAAACTTTATTCAGCTCCCAACCAAACCCATGTTCCGCGCCATACGTCGCGAGTTGGCTTTTAGGTGCAGCTTCGGGTGTACTATGACAGCGTAGGCAACTCTGTTTTTTAATAGTAATCGGTTGAGCATAATAAAATACTTCTTCTCCCGATCGATTTCTAAATCCCGATACTTCTTTTAGATTTGGATCTTCCCGAAATTGCTTGACAAGGTCTACCTCAAATTCATCTACATAATCCCGCAAATTGGTAGGATTCAGTACAGCATCTTTGTAAAAATAGTCTTTATACGCTGCATCTTGGCGGAGAATTTCAAAGACTTGCCTCACCGAGTAACTCGGAATGGATTGAGGAATAAATTTTGGATTTGTTTCTACCCTAGGTGCTACGAGGGGGTTAATTTCATTATTGGTATAAGTTCTCACGGAATTCATTAATCCCATGAGAATCTTTCCTTTATATGCCACATCTGCTTCAGCTCTTTGCAGGGTGGTTTGCGATAAAATTGCTCCACTAATGGCAATAGCGCTAATAAATACCAGGGAGAGAAGTAGTGTAAATTTTGGAGCGAGTTTAAGATTAGTCAACATAAAAACTTAGCCGTCTTATTTACTCCAATTTGTCATAGATATTCTTCAATCCTCTCTGCTTCTTGGGTGGAGTAGAGGATTCTCTGCGAACACTTGCATTTTCCATCTGTAGCGCCTGCATCATTTGCCTGCGACGCCAAGCAAAATGCAGGATATTAATTCCCATTTCTTGAGCGGTTCGGATGGTTTCTCGTGGCAGAGAAAGTTCTTCATCTAATCCCCAAGCCGATGATAAATTACCGATCGCAAAGATGATTCCACCCCCAATTAAGATTTGCGTCGGTTGTTCCTCAATGGTAGGAAGCGCTGAAAATAGAAAGGGTTGTGTGCGTAAGGGATGGTTTCGGTTTAAGCGTTCCAGAGATTCTAAAGACATCTCTAGCCTTTGGGCGAAGTCTTTCAATAATACAGAGATATGGTCAATTTTTTCATCTAATTCGGTTTTTACACTGGCTAGTTCAGTCTTTAACTCCTGGCGAAGAGTTGACAGTTCAGCATCTTCTGCGGTGTTTGAGTTGAGTTCTAAATTAGCGATCGCTTTTTGTAACTCTTGCTTAACAGCCGTGAGTTCTTTAATATGACTGCCCTCCGTCGGCGCTTCCACCAAGAGAGTTCCACCGACTTCTAAATACTGTCTTAATATCTCCCATTGACGCTCTTTCAGTAGTTGGAGTTGTCGATAATTTAAGAACAGTAAGTCATAATTTAAGAGTTTGGCTCTTTCTCCCTTGTCCTCTGGTTGCAACGTGACTTGCCCAATCGCTGAATCTCCTTCTAAACCTGGGTAAAGTGCAGCTACGGACTGAAGCAAATAAGAAAGATTCGATAAACTTTTTTCATCAGTAATAGATGTGGGATTAACTTGGGCAATACTCACAACCCCTTGGGAACGCGATCGCGCTTGAGTGCGGTAACGTAAATCTAGGGAGTTAGACGCAGGAAAAAAGACATCGGTTGGATTTTGTAAGGGCGGTGATTCCACACCAGCCACAGCACCGGGTTCTAGTAGAATTCGGCACAATTCCACCTCTAAGTCACCCGGTGGATTCGTTTTTTCATCAATCCGAAACGTTTCCTGAATGATTTCACGCTGTTCTTTCCGGCGTAATTTCTCAGGATTAACGTAACTGACTACCAAGTAGACACTTATAGAGTCTGGTGTCAGATTTTCTGAGGAAATCCGAAACTCAATCGGTTCAGGAACCACAATGGGATTCCCCACCAAATCAATAGCAATTCCCGGTTGAATTTGCAACCAACGCCCATCGCGATATTGGGCAATCACCTCCGTAGGTGGGGGAATTAACCGCACCCCCAAACCGCAGACAATTCCGGGTTGATTGAGGGATTGGTAATGAATATTTTGACGTTCATGGTGGTACTCATGCGCCCGACGCCAGCGATCGGCATTCATCAACAGACCATCACGAACCTGAACACGCTCTAAAGGCTTAATCGGGGGAGTAGGAAATAGCTGAGTCATATGTTATTTATTATTTACTTCTTGTTATTTAGGCTTCCAAAAAACCACGATCAACCTAGAAAAGTCATCCAGATTTAATCAAGACTCACCAATCACAAATTCACCCTAACATCTGCTAAAACCTCAGAAAAATTCCTCTATCCCTCTCCTCCTATCTTCCTTCCTCCGTGTGCTCTGTGCCTCTGTGGTTTGTTAAAAATTAACACCCCCTAACCACCCCTTTCGATATAAAGTTCATACGTACAAAAAGCCGGTTTCTCCTGGTCAATAATGTACCGAACCAACGATTCATCCACCTGAAAACCCGAATCAGGGCGCAGGGTAACAATAAAGTGAAACGGTCGTCCCCCGCCAATAATCGAATCCTCCCCCATGCGAGTCGTACTCAAAACAAAGCCATCTCCAAAAACTTCCTCAATTCCGATGTGCTTATCCGGTTCTTGAGGAATATCCTCATCCAACGGCAAATCCGTATAGAGATGCAAATAGAGACGCAAACCCCGCCGCGTTCCTCTCCAACGGTAGATTTCCATCGCCTGACGAATCAGACGACGCTGCTTCTGGATACTCCAGCGCGGGTCCATCGGCCATGCCACCCAATGCGCCAAAAAGGGTAGCATGGCTTGGGGTGCCGTCAGAGGGTCAAGGTAAGCCCACAGAACATCCAGACTCTGGACGGCAGGTTCAAATGCCTGCTCAAAAATTTTCAAGAAGCGACCGATAAAGTCAACTTCCCGGTAAAGCGCTGGCAGAAAATTCAGGTACAGACTGCGGGGACGCACATACAAGTTGAAGCCAGCCGACTCACAAACTCTTCTATTGGTGAGAGAGGCATCCTCCCCTGCTAAATCTTCAGGTGTGTAGTAGGCAACTAAGCGACTGCGATAATCCAGTATCAGAGACTCATCCTGGAGTTGGTTATCCTCAAAGAAATCAGGAGATGCCTGAAAGTACAGCACAGCCTCCATCCTTTGCCCAGGGAGGAGTTCGCGTCCCTCCATGCCAATTTGACACCACTGGGATGGAAAGTCCCCCTCCACTTGTAAATCTAATTGCAGCGTGCGCCTGCCCACGTTTTCTAGCTGCACCAGCATTTCACTCGGTTCTCCAGGGCGCAAGAACACATTACAGCCCGTCGTCAATGTATCCGTCGCCATCGTACCCGCAAGTTCTCCGCTTGGCGTGGGTGTCGCCTCGGAGAACTGCATGGGAGTCAGCCGTAGATACAAACTTTGACCAGAACGTGCTTGAGTCATGAATGTCGGATGTTATGGCAGAAGGTAGAGGGTAGAAGGTAGAAGGCAGAAGGCAGAAGGCAGAAGGCAGAAGGCAGAAGGCAGAAGGCAGAGGGTAGAAGATTTATTACTGCTAAGTGGTCGCAAGAGCCGTTAAAGAAAGTCCTAACCTTTATGCCGACAGCTATATAAACTCACGGGCTAACCTTCAACCTACTACCCTACTCATTGGATGAGGTTGATAACATGACCGGATCGTAAGCGATTATCTGCCCAAGAGCAGACTAACCCTTGAGGGCCGGGATTAATTACAGGATCTAAAGGCAAAGTCCGCACCCAAGTCTGATCGTGTTGGCGAATCTCAAACAGTTGAATCACACCGAGATAACGTACCCCAGGCGTTTTCTGGAACAGGGTGACAATATCCGAAGGATAAACCGGACGCCCGAAAGGCCAACCCGTTCCATCGGGGCCGCCTGTTAGGGGATTGAAAAAGCGGTACAGGGCAACCCGGAGCTTAAATAAAATGTCTTCTTGGGCGCGGTAGTTATTGTACTCCGGTTCTAGGGCTACTTCGGTTTGTACCGAGACTCCGACATAATCCGGTTGCTGACAGCGCACTTGTACGCCCAAGAGTCGCCGCTCGTCCAGGTAAGATAGCACCTGGGATTGTAGTCGAGGCGTTAGGGCAAAGAATTCGGGCGGGATGCCTTCGGCTCTGGCGATCGCTTCCGTATTCGCTTGCGGGACAACTAGCAGACGAATCAGTCCCGCCTCATCAACCGAGGTGGGGGAAAGACAACGGGCACGAGCCACTGAACCTTTACCGGCTCGTAGGGTTAAGGTCTCGAAATCCTCTAGGGTGACGGCGCGATCGCGGGTTCGCAACATGGCAGGCACTCGCATCACGGCTTCTTCTAAGGATTCGGCATCGGCTCCATTGCGGGCGGGGGTATGGTTGATCACCCTGGCGACGTAAGGCACGGCAGACTTCGGCACAGTCAGGCTTGTTCGCTGCACATTACCTTTTTGACCGCCCCCCGTGCGGTAGGCAACCATGCGGATTTTAGAGCCTCTGGGCGGAACCGCACCGAATTGACGCTCTAAGGCATTGAGGTCTTGAGCTGTAATCTCTTCTGCAATCGAGCGATTGCTCCCCATCGGTAGATACGAGCGAGAACGGAGGAAGGTTTGCTGCTGGATTTGGCTGGGTTCGCGAATTAAAGGGCCAAACTGAACGACTCCTGTGCGTGAATCTATGGTATAGTGCAAATCCTCTCCTTTAGAATTGGCAAAATCCGTCACTTCATGCCAGGTTTGGGGTAATCCCCCCGGTGGTTCAATCAGGATGTATTCATCCTCGCGGCGCGTTAAAACGGGAACGCCTTGCAACTGGAACGTCTGACCCGGTGTTCCATCACTTTCTCCCATAAGCTCATTGCGAACCAGACTACTTTGACTGGCTGCCACCGTGCCTCCGATCGCCCGCACGGATAAAGCGACGATTCGGGGAGAACTACTGTATCCAGGCTGACCTAAATTCGGTGGAGTGTAGATGCAGCGTAGCCAGAGACCCTGGTAAGTGGTAAAGCGAGTTACAGGCCAATGGGTCGGCAAATGCAGGACAAGGTCGGCACCTTGCAGGGGATTCCCCCCTTGTTCTCGGATTTCACTAAAACTAAAGCCGCGCGTGCCGTCGTCTGTTTCTTGGATTAGAACAGATTGCCAGTAAGCACCATTCCAAGCTTCCCAACGGCGGGGAGGTGCGTCGGGATTAATGCCGGTGGGTGTGGCAGCTTCTCCTTTAAAGGTGACAGCCAGAACGTTACCCGCCAGTTGGTGTTCGGGGTCGAATACGAGATAAAAGCTATTTCCGGGTTCAGGTTGTTCGTTGAACAGCGCCAGTTCCCGACCTTCCCATTGTCCATCCGATCGCTGCGTCCATAAATTGGTGAAGCGATCGCGCAAAACTTCCGGTTCCTCGTCCACCGTCTCTGCCGTGAGAAAGTGGCGTAAGCTGGGACTGCCAATCGTTAACGGCTCATCCGTGCTAAAAACAATCGCCTCCTCCGTTTCCGTTCGCACCGTTGCCACTTCCGTTCCTCCCGGAATCGTGTAAGGTTCTGGTAGCGAACTGGTTAGGTAAAAGGTAATATCGGTTTGAGCGGGGACGGGTGCTTGCAGGCGTACCCCGATTAACTCTAGAAACGTCACATAGTTCCGTAGGGGAACCCGATTGAACCGCAGCAACATTTGGTCGGTTAACCAAGCAAACAGTTCAATCAGCGTGACACCCGGGTCACTGGGATTGTAATTCGTCCACTCTGGACAATAGCGAGGAATGCGTAAGATGCACTCTTCGACTAAGTCCTTGTAGGTGCGATCGTCTAAATTAGATTTCGGTAATTTCGGTAAAAAATCAAATTCCACTACTCCTGCTCCCCTCCCGGTAATAGAAAGAAAGGATAGACCAGGCTACGATTATCGTGACTGTCTTTCGGATGATATTCAATAATCACATCGACTCGACCGCGCAAGGGATCGGGGTCGGCTCTCACCTCATCAAGTTCGATACGGGGTTCCCACATCTCCAATGCTTCCTGTACGTATAGACGGATCAGGAGTAACGTTTGAGTATTCATCGGCGCAAAGGTCAATTCAGATAAACGCGACCCGAATTCAGGCCGATACACCCGTTCTCCTAAATCCGTGCGTAGAATCAGCCAAATGGATTCTTCGATATTGCGTTCTGCGGAACTGAGTTGGATACTGCCTTGGAGGTTGACTCGTAGCGGAGACGCCCATCCCGTACCCAGGTAAGCTTTTTGTCCCTCTGGGCTGTTCTGTTGCATCCTTGATTACTCCCTGCCCGGTACGGATGCCAAGCTATCAGACTAAGCGGGTGTATACTATTCGCCAAAAGTCGAGGACAGCGTTCATTTTCATTTGAGCGGTGAGGCGATCTACGAAGCGCAGCAGCGCTTCGCTATCGCGAAATTCTTCCTCGTTGATATTGTGGGTGATTACCCTTCAAATAGCTATTTCAAAAGATAGATAAGCCTTTGTACTTGCAAAGGGATAATTAGTATAACGGACGTTACATTGTGTCGAGCTATAGGAGTCCGTCCTAAAAACCATGCCACTCAAACGAGCTTTTGCGATCGCACAACCGGAAGTCAGCAAGCTGATTCGTGAACTCCGGCAGTTAACAGGGTTGACCCAGGAACAGTTAGCAGCGGAACTCGGTGTGGCGTATGGAACCATCAACCGCTGGGAGAACGGGCATATGCAGCCCTCTCCACTAGCATTGAGGCGGATTCGAGCGCTCATTGACGAACTCAGCCATTCCTCCTCTCAAAGCGATCGGGATGGGAGCAGGGAGCTTCTGACTCACTACTTCTCGCTGGAACCAGGACTGTGACGAAGGAAGTGGTAGAAGAAACTCAGCGTCAGAGTGAAGAGCGATACCGCGCTATTTACGAGCAAGTCATCATCGGCATTACACAAGTTGACCTCACCGGACGCTTTATCAGTGCCAATCAGCGGTTTTGCCAAATCGTTGGGCGCTCTGAGGAGGAATTGTTGACACGGCGAATGCAGGAAATTACGCATCCCGATGACTTGGCACATAATATAGTCTTGTTCCAGCAAATGTTAACGGAAGGAACGAGCTTCGAGATCGAGAAGCGCTACATCCGTCCCGACGGTTCGCACGTATGGGTGCGGAATTATGCTTCGTTGATTAAAGATGCCGCCGGTAAGCCCCAGCGCGGCGTCGCTGTAACAGAAGATATTACCGCTCGCAAACGAGCTGAACAACGTCAAGCTGCCCAGTATGCCGTTACCCGCACGTTGGCTGAGGCAACCAATCTTGCTTCGGCGGTGCCAGCCATCCTGCAATCGTTGTGCTCAAGCTTGGGATGGCAACTGGGAGTCATTTGGAGTGTAGATCGTCAAACTCACACCCTGCACTATGTCAATTGTTGGTACGCGCCCGCTGTGAACGCGCAGGAATTCATTGAAGCGAATCAGCAGACTACCTTTGCTCATGGTGTCGCACTGCCAGGGCGCGTCTGGGAAACTCAGCAACCGCTTTGGCTCTCAGAACTCAGTGATGATAACCACTTCGAGAGAGCGACGGCAGCAGCTAAAGGAGGATTGCACGCTGGATTTGGGTTCCCCATTCAATTAGGTGACGAAATTTTAGGGGTGATTGAGTGCTTTAGCAATCGCATCCAGGAACCCGATGAAGACCTACTTCAGATGATGGCAGCGATCGGCAGTCAAATTGGGCAGTTCATGGAGCGCAAGCGTACTGAGGAGGCATTGCTAGAGAGCCAAGCACTGTTCCAGAGCTTTATGAACCATAGCCCTGCCACAGCCTTCATTAAAGATGAAGCGGGACGCTTCCTCTACGTCAATCGATTAATCGAGCAGGCTTTTAATCGTCCCTCAGCCGATTGGATTGGCAAGACAGATTTCGACCTGTTTCCCACCGAAGCCGCGCAGCAGTGGCGCGAGAATGACTTAACCGTGCTGGAGACTAGGCAGACTTTACAACTGTTGGAGACAGCTCCCCAGGAAGATGGAGAACACTATTACATGTCCTTCAAGTTTCCTCTGCAAGATGTGGCTGGACGATGCCTTGTAGCAGGGATGTCGATTGATGTGACTGAGCGCATCCGAGCAGAAAAAGCACTGCAAGAAAGCGAACAGCGCTTGAAGCTTGCCCAACTGGCTGCTAATGCTGGAACGTGGGACTGGGAGATTGCCACAAACAGCGTGAACTGGTCGGAGGAATACTATCGGCTGTATGGACTCGATCCGGCAACAATCCCCTCCTATGAAAACTGGCTGGCATCGGTGATTGAGGAAGACCGCGAACGGGTAGATCGAGAGGTACGCGAAGCACTAGAGCATCGCACGAATATCAACTTTGAATGCCGTACCCTTCACCCAACAGGGGAGCTGCGATGGTTAAACGTGATCGGTCAAACCATTTACAACACTGAGGGAAACCCAGAGCGGATGGTTGGCATCGTGCTAGACATCACCGATCGCAAGCAGGCGGAAGTAGAACGCGAACGGTTGCTGCGCGAACTGGATGCCGAACGTGCCCGCTTTGAAGCGGTACTCCGACAGATGCCAGCAGGGGTGATTATTGCTGAAGCTCCTTCAGGCAAGTTGATTTTAGGAAACGAGCAAGTTCAGCGCATCTGGCGTCACCCGTTTTTGCCATCAAGCGATGTGGAGCAATACCGCGAGTACAAAGGCTTTCACCCCGATGGGCGACCTTACATCCCTGAGGAATGGCCTCTGGCACGTTCCCTGCTTACAGGAGAGGTTGTTAATGGTGAGGAAATTCAGTTTTTGCGCGGTGATGGCACCTATGGCACGATGCAGGTTAGCTCTACCCCAATTCGTAATCCGGATGGAGATATCGTTGCAGGCGTCGTTGTCTTTGATGACATTACCGATCGCAAACAAGTCGAGGAAGCCCTACGGCAAAGTGAATTAAGCTTCCGGACTTTGGCAGACACTATGCCACAGTTATTTTGGACGACTCGACCTGACGGTTATCATGAATACTTCAACCAACGTTGGTACGAATACACGGGCATGACTTTGGAGCAAACCCAAGGTTGGGGCTGGAACCCTCTGTTACACCCGGACGATCGACAACGGGCGTTGGATATCTGGAAGGAATCGCTTCGCACAGGCAAAGAGTATAACATCGAGTACCGCTTCCGACGAGCTAGTGATGGACAGTACCGTTGGTTTTTGGGTCGGGCGTTCCCGCTGCGGGATGAGGAGGGACGAATCGTTAGATGGTTTGGCTCCTGTACGGATATTCACGACCAGAAATGCGCCCTTGAAGAGCGGGATCGAGCATTAGAGCAAGAACAAGCTGCCCGTCAGGACGCTGAAAGGGCTAACCGGATTAAGGATGAATTTTTAGCAGTACTCTCTCACGAGTTGCGATCGCCCCTCAATCCCATTCTGGGCTGGGCGAAGTTGCTGCAAACCCGTCAGTTTGATGAAGGAACGACCAAACGCGCCATTGAAACCATTGAGCGCAACGCCAAGTTGCAGAGTGAACTAATTGAAGACCTGCTTGATGTCTCGCGCATTCTGCAAGGCAAAATGGTTTTGAATGTTTGCCCTGTCAACTTAGTGAGTGTCATTGAAGCTGCCTTGGAAACCGTGCGACTGGCAGCCCAGGCAAAGGGCATCGAGATTCAAAAGGTACTTGCTCTAGATGTCGGACAGGTTTCTGGGGATTCTGCTCGCCTTCAGCAGGTTGTTTGGAACTTGCTCTCGAATGCCGTCAAGTTCACGCCGTCAGGGGGACGGGTAGAAGTACGCCTTGAAAGAGATGGCGACTATGCCCAAATTCAGGTCAAAGACACTGGCAAGGGCATCGCCAGAGAGTTCCTGCCACATGTGTTTGACTACTTCCGTCAGGAAGATGGTGCCACCACCCGAAAATTCGGCGGGTTGGGATTGGGATTGGCGATCGTCCGCCATCTCACAGAACTACATGGAGGTACTGTCGGCGCAGAAAGCCTAGGAGAGGGACTGGGAGCAACGTTCACGGCCAAATTGCCGTTGATGGCGATCGCTCCACAGACAACTCAAGAGGATAGATCGTCGGTTGAAACGTTTAATCTAAACCAATTGCAGATTTTGGTGGTCGATGATGAAGCCGATATGCGGGAATTGGCACTCACAATTCTTGAAGACTATGGAGCCAAGGTGAGAGTCGCTGCATCGGCAATGGAGGCATTCACTATGCTCGACCAGTTCAAGATCGATGTTCTGATTTGCGACATTGGTATGCCGCAGGTCGATGGTTATATGTTTATGCGTCAAGTGAGACAGCGATCGCCACAAGCCGGTGGAGAGATAAGAGCGATCGCTCTGACTGCCTATGCTAGCGAAGTGAATCAACAGCAAGCACTTGCAGCAGGATTTCAAAAACATGTCGCTAAACCAGTTGAACCCAATAAGTTAGTCGAGGTCATTGCTACTGTAGTTAAGGACTATGACAGCACATTGGCTGCCAAGGGATGGCAATGATACCCGTGTCCCGTATCGGTGAAATAGCGATCATCATCGGGCGAGCGCATTAAGTTGAAGGTAGAACGCGATCGCGAAATCAAACTTCAACAAGTAACTTCTGCATCACCAGCAGCAGCTTTCGGGAATACACTTCAAGTGAATTGTTAGAACACAACTGGTGAAAGCAATTTTCTCAATTTACGCCAATCGATTCTCGCAAACGCTTAGTGCTCTGCAAGCAGCTTGTAAATCTCACGCTTTCCTTGAACCAACAGATCGCGTACTCGATTGGCTTGCTCCAAATTGCCACTTCGAGCAATTTGTGTGACAGCATCATTTAACTGGGTTAAAGTATGCCGCAACTCAATCAATTCAGAAGGCTTGCTTTCCGTAAAACTGTCGTCGGTGTTTCTTGAATGAGATTGCTGGTTGCGATCGCTCAAGAATTGTCTGCCACTCTCTGTAATTGTATAAACCCGCTTGCCAACAACATCCTAATACTTGATAAGCCACAAGTAGCTGTTGCAGGAACATTCCTACGATTGTCACACTACGCACCCTGGCTTGGTCTTATCAATGAATCGACTGTAGAACCTACTGGAGACTCATCGATGAAAGTATTGATTGCTGGTGCAACAGGTGTATTGGGGCGGCGATTAGTTCAGCCGTTACGCGATCGCACTAGGACTGCAATCGCCTTAGTACGAAGTGCAAAAGGAGAACAGATCGTTCAATCCCCTGGCGCGGACACCCGCCTTGCTGAAATAGGTTTGCACCTAAAGCAGTAGCACATCACCGTAATATAACTTACTCATTAGAATCCTGATCATTCTTTCTCAACCGCCTTCCCCGCTTTTGTAATTGCTTTAAATAGTCGTCTTCTTCTGCGGCTGGTACTTCAGCATCTTGAGGCGTTGGTGTCACTTCATTCTTCTCTATTTCTATCGGTTCAGCTTCTTCCCGAATGGGTATGATTTCATCTGGCTCTTTACCGGACTCAGAAGCATTATCAACTTCTCTATTTCTGCGGCGATTTTTTCGCAATTCTGCCGCTTTTTGCTGTAACTCGGCAAAAGATTCGGTTTCGGTAATTGCTGCTACCTGCTGCTGCTTTTTCTCTTCATCAATTTCGATATTCAGGACGAGTTTTTTCACTCCCTGATAGATAGCTTTCGCGTATCCTCTCTCGATTAAAACAACTGTGATTGCCGTTGCCACCAACCCGATCATGGGTGGTACTAGGGGTACCCACCCAGAATTCAGAAACAGAACGTAAGTGACTCCATATAATACCCCCACCCCGATTACGACTCCTAACCCAAACAGCCATAATCGTCGGATACGCCATGCCAAGAGTCCTCCCACTACTGACCAACCCAAAATCCACAGAATTTCGGATCCTTCCGACCAACACCACATCAAAGGGCGATTGTTTAAAACAGTGCTGAGAATTTGGCTAACATGCTGAGCATGAATCACAACCCCTGGCATTTTCTGGCTGTCTTGCAATCCTGCACTGTAAGGAGTGTAGAAATCGTCTTTGGCTATTGGGGTTGTATAGCCAATCAGAACAACGCGGTCTTTGATTAAAGATGGGTCGATTTTTCCATCGAGTACTTCACTCACAGAAACTTGCTTAACCGCATTCTTCGGTGAGCGGTAATTCAGCATGATTTGATAATCAGATGCCCCCGCATTGTGATAACTTCCAGCGTTATCTGTTAAGCGATGGAATACGGTTGAACCAATTTTGAGTTCCCCTTTTGGAGTCAGATCGGGTTGAATATTTTGCCCTTCTAAATACAGTAGAGCTAACTGAAAACCAAAGGAGGGAATTTGGTTTTCAGGATCGGGAATATTACACAGATGTTGAACCGGTGGTGCAACTTTAGGAGGGGTAGGCGTTGAAAGTAAGAGACTGCGGCGCAGGATTCCCCCTGCATCGATGGGTAAATCGGCAAAACCCACTCGTTCCTCGGTCACACCCAAAGCGGCGGGAACTCCTGGTTGGTCAACCGAACTCATTTTGCAGGCAGCAATAATGTTTTCGTCCTGCTTGAAGATTTTTTCTAAGGCAATCCGACCTTGGGGACTGCCTTGAGGAACATCTCTTAAGATATCTACGCCAATGGTTCGGGGTTGATATTCCTGTAATTTCGCCAACAGTTGAGCAAGGGTTTCGTCCTTGATCGGGTATTCTTTACGAGTTTGAATGTCTTGCTCCGTTACACCGACGACCAACAAGCGCTCATCTGGGCCTTGATCCGGACGCGATCGCATTAACTGGTCATAAGACCTTAATTCCATTCCCTCCAATGTGCCGAGCTGCCGCAATCCAACCACCACTCCGGCTACAACAACACTGGTTAAAATGACCGATCGACCAAAGGCTAATGCGCCTGTCGTTGTGCCGTTGTCGTTGGAAAACAAAGAGCGAATTTTTGTAACAAAATTGTTAAACATAATGAGCTTTGCATCCTCAAGAAAGGGAACCTATTGATTAGAAATTAATTTCGTGGCATAAATAAAATAATTAGTAATTAAAACTTTAAAAAATGCTCTGTTATCTGTCAAGATTTTGCTCAAATTTGCTCAAATTTAGGAGAGCATTATGGTTGTTGTCTGAGAAGTTAAGTAATGTTACTCACTAATGAGATAGTTGAGAATTTGGTCCAGAAAGTTTATAAATTCTTGTGAAGCGATTGAGGAACTTTACTGGAACTTAAGGAGTCTTTTTTGAAATCTTTTGTATCGTTGATTTTTTGCTCAATTTACCCCAGTAAGCTCTAGTTCTGGAAGTTACATCATGGTGATCCAATCTTATCCCCGACTCACGGTAGTTTCTCTTGCTTTATCTCTGGAGCTAGCGCTGAGCAGTATTTTGCCAGCTATAGCGATATCTCCCTCAACTCAGCAACAGCATTCAGAACCATCGCCCCAGTCAGTTCTCGCCCAGCGTCGCGCCCGTCTACGCTTCAAAGTACCCGGTATTCGTCCCTCCCGAAGATTAGAAGGGGGAGCTGCACGGGGGGGCTGCGGTATTGACGCTGCCGACAAAATTCAAATGAAAGCGTTGCTTCCGGATACTAACATTGGCTTAACAACCACAGGAAAACCCACATTCTTTTTTCAGATTTCTCCAACCTCTGTAGAGGAAGGCAAATTCCTTTTGCTCAATGCCAAAGATGATACGATTATTTATGAGCAAACCTTCCCACTCCCCAAGACGGGTGGAGTTAGGAGCTTTACTCTTCCCGCTGATGCTGAAGCCTTACAACCTGGAAAAGAATATACCTGGGAATTGGTAGCCAATTGTGACCCTGAAGATCAAAGAGGAAATCCCCGTGTGCAAGGGTCTATTAAACGCATCCCACCCAGTCAGAAACTGACAAGTGATTTAGCAAGGGCATCCTTGCGCGATCGGGCTGCTGTTTATGCCGAGGCTGGCTACTGGTACGATAGCTTAAAAACCATCGCTGACTTACGCTCTACTAATCCTAATGATTCCACTCTAATAAACGATTGGAACGATTTGTTAGAATCGGCTGGGTTAAGCAAACTTGCTAAAGAACCTTTACTTTAGTGATGAAGTATAAAGGATGAAGTCTGAAATTTAGAAGAGAGAGAATTTTTCACTCTTCATCCTTGACATTTCATTCTTGATGACAGCTATTTTAGCTTTCTAATTTGATTCACCCAGCGTCGTCGTTCAGGATGTTCTAAGCATAGAATATCCTCTAAAGACCAGTGAAAATGAAACGCAATAAAAGCTACCTCCTCGTCCAGTTGTTCTGAGGGGTAGCTTAAGATTCCCCCGACAGGGAAAGCTCCACACTAAAGGGGTTACTGCATTGCGGACACTCAACAGGAATATAAGCATTACCCTGTTGATTAATGCGATTGTAAAACTCTCGCAAGTAAGCTAAATCGCGAGTAAAAAGTTCTTCTAAAAGTTCAGGCGTTACTGAAGAGAGACTGCCTAAACGGATAATGACCCGCGAGAGCATCACCAACACCCCATAGGCTGAATCCCGCTGAACACGGGAGTCTTTTTGCACACTAATTTCATCTCTAGCGGTTGCCAGACGCATCACACCTTGGCGATGAACAGCCCCTTGGGCATCAACTAAGCCTCTGGGGAGAATAAAATTAAATTCTGTACGGATTGGATTTTCACTTCCCATGAAAATAAGCGTTTGAAGTTAGACGAGTTCTTCCCATCAAATATTAAATTCAGCTAACTTGTAAAGGTTCAGATGGAGGGGGAGTGGTTTCTGGTAGCCCAATCGTTTCCGGTTCCAGTTCATTAATCTGGCGATAAAATTTCTGGAGATAATTTAGGTCACAAGCAAAAAAGCCTTCGACAACGGCAGGATTAACTTCCTCTAAAGCGCCAAGGCGGACAATCACGCGGGACAAAATCAGGACGGTTGCGTAAGCGGGATTCGATTTAACACGGGGGTCACGCATGGGGACAATTTCATCCATTGCTCTGGCGAGACGCATCACCCCCTTACGGTGGAGGTTGCCCTCTCCATCGAGATAGCCCTTGGGTAAGGTAAATTCAAACTCAGTTTGCAACATTGTGTTTTATTTGACCCGCGTAAACTCCTCAACGGCTAATTCCATCTCTTCGATGGCAAAATCCTTGCCACCCGCCTTGACATCAGAAATTTTAAAAGTAGTCGGCCAACCCCCCAAAAATCGAAATCTTGCCTGCTCTTCACTTCCCTGGTTATAGATGACTAAATCGCCATTTTTACGTTGCTTTGACCAACCCCCTTGCTCAACTTCATTAAACCAGTTCCAAAGGGTGATTGAAGATGTCATGCCTCGGCGCAAAATCAAATTATTACTTTTGACATTGCCAGGAACTTTAGTCCGAACAACTCGACCCGCAGTAGTCCCAGCCTTGCCCCATTTTTGAGGAGTCACCTCACAAACTTCGATCACCTCTTGAGTCCGTTTGAAACCTTGGCACTCCATAAAATAAGCATCTACTGGTTCTACACTACCATCCAGTTTGAGTTCCAGGTAAAAACGATTAGTGGTGAGAATTTCTAATTCAGGCATGGTTCCCTCCCTGAGTCAGCTCATTGGCTTTTGAGCCTACTCATTTTAATTGTTGATACTCGCCTTTGAGGAAGCTCTAAGGGAGACAGCCTTGCACCTCCACTGCTACCAATCTATCCGGCAACCTGCCAGTTAGATAGGGCTATCGCAGCGAGGAGCAAGTCAATAAACTATTTGACACGGAGAATTGAATGGTATGCAAACTCTACCGTTTCTGTGGCTAGCTCTTTGCTAGATGGATCGAATTTTGACGATTTATAACTAATCGGCATTATCCCCGTCATATTCCAGCGAGCCGCCTCCTCACCCGCTTGGTTGTACAGAATCAGGGAACCCGTTTTAAGCTCCCCTTTGTTTTTCGACCCTCCTCCAGCAATTGCTTCAGAGTGCGACTCTTGATGCCATTTGACAAGTCTGTCGTCTTCAACAGAAGCAACATACACAGCAGTTATCGTCCCATTACTGACGCCAGTAACAGTAGCCTGAATCACACTTTTTCCTCCCTTGCTTACACCATAGGAGGTTGTATCCCCAGCAGACTCCAGCGTAATCTTTGGTCCAGTACAACTCTTCAACACTAAATCTTCTAGACCATCAAACTGGAGGTAAAACTTAGAACAAGCAAGAACTTCACCTTTAGCCATAGGTTATTGAACTCCTATTTAACTAACTACAGTTGGTTGTAATTGACTTAAGGGGCTATTTCACCCGATTCATTTGCTCGCAGACGATTTCATACTTCTCGACGACCAAGTCGGATTTGTCGGTAGCCAAATCGGCTAATTGATAGGACTTAATCCAAGCTTTAGTGATGTTCCAACGTGTTACTTCTTTATCGTCTGAATCGTAGCCGACAATTGAACCATCTCTACGGTTTCCGTTCCAGGCTCCGTCACCTCCATCACTTTTGGGCATAGTAGATTTCATCCAGTTGTAGAAATCCATGTCCCCTTCAGCGATATAAACTTCAATCGTGAAGTTGGGATTTTGCTCCCAACCTGCCGAGGTAGTTTGCCAAAGTGTCATTCCGTTTTTCGATGAAGCTAAAGGGGTTTTGTGACCAGCCGTTTGCCCCTTAAAGTTCAGCTCCGTTACACTCTTGACCATCTTCTGCTCAAGACCCTGAAATTCTACGTAAAACCTACTAGTAGGGATTGCTCTGAGTTCAGGCATTGTTCAACTCCTTGTAAACTCTATACACTAGCTAATTTTTGTTTTTTGACATTTCTTGTTGGTTAGAAGGTGTCAGGTTTGAGGAATTTGAAACCTGACACCGGACACCTGTTATTGGTCAGGAGACCACTGACTGATGCGGAAGATCACAAATTCAGCCGGTCGGACTGGACAGACACCAACTTCGATGTACAAACGACCCAGCATCATTGTCTCAGCGGTGTTAAGTTCCCCATCACACTTAACGAAAAAGGCTTCTGCTGGCGTAGAACCAAACAATGCACCTTCACGCCAAAGTCGCTCTAAGAAATTATTAACCGTCCGTTTCACCCGTTCCCATAAATCCATGTCGTTAGGCTCGAACACGACCCACTGAGTCCCCAACTCAATCGACTTCTCGATGTAGCTAATCAGTCGGCGGACACTGATATAACGCCATTCTGTCTTATCAGGTTCTACCAAGGTACGTGCCCCCCAGATGCGGATACCCCGGTTCGGGAAGGTGCGGATACAGTTAATGCCGATGGGGTTCAACAGCTCCTGTTCGCGGAAATTGCAGTCATAAGCCAGACCAATTACCCCACGAGGAGTTTCGTTAGCCGGTGCTTTGTAGACTCCGCGCGTTTCGTCAGTACGTGACCAAACTCCCAACATATGACCACAGGGAGGAACTAAAATCGGTCTGCCGCCATTACGAGGATTGGCAACTTTAATCCACGGATAGTAGAGTGCCGCAAACATCGAACGGCGGTTGAATTGATTTAACCACTGCACGACGTGCTGAGGCTTCACTTTATCCGGCGGCGTGTCGAGAACCACCATGCGGTTGGGCGGGTTGGGGGAGGAGTTTTCGCACAGGCTAATCATCAGCTCCATGATGCCGTGAACCTGCTCAATATCCAATACACCCGCTTCGTAGGCACGCATCAAGTCGGGACAGGCCAGCATGGTGATTTCGTCAATCTCGAAAATCCCTTGGATACCTGTACGATCATCCTGTACCCCCTGCACATCTTGTGGCAAACGCTCTGCTGTTGGCACGATGGGGGGAAGACTCACCTCATAGCGACCATTGGCGGGGCGTCGTGCTAAAGGTTGTCCAATTTGGGACATATCGGTAACAGCCACAAACTGAGACTCTTGAAGTGCCGTAGCGACATAATTGGCTACCCCAGGCTGAGCTTCCCGGTTCATGGTTAGATTCTCGTACCGTTCCAGTTCTTCCCCATCCCGACTCAGCACGACTGTAAAATATTCCCCGGTGTTGAAGGGGGCGTCTTCCTCTGGGTTTTCAGGGGGTATGGGTTCACCAGGAAGAATCGCCACATCGACTCGTCCATTTTCTACTTCTTCAGGCTGCATGGTGAACAGCAGCGCTGGACGGTTACCTCCCGATGTTTTAATCTTGAGTCCGGTTTCCTCTGGTGGGGGTGGCTCTGTACCCGGTAGTTGAGTGCCGATACTCACTATCCAACAGCGCCCTCCTCCATTTAAGAACCAGCCGTTGACAGCAAAGGGCAAGTAGGCATTGTAGTTTGTATAGCCATCCGAGCCTTGTTTTGCGAAATACTCCAGGTACTGGCTCCAGCTAGTGACTAGCATGGGTTTACCCACTTCGGCTTCACCGCGTATATCCTCGGTAAAGCCAACAAATCCAGCTATATTCGTTTGAATACCTTCAATTGGGCGGCTACCTCGGTCAATTTCTTCGACGTAGACACCAGGAGCAAAATAATCTAATCTCGCCATGAGTGGTCTTCCTGTGTTGGGTAATAGATGGGCAACGGGCAGGTTACAATCTTGCCTTTAGCTGGTCAGAGTCAATCACACCTCCTTGAAGGTAAAGTTCTGGATTAACAGGAGTGTCTGGAAGGGTGAAGGGTATTGTTACCGTCACGTACAAAGCCGGACGTAATGGCACACCCAACGCACTCCATAGCGCTGCTGTATCTGGGGCATGAGCTGTAGAAACAGTTAGTGATAAGTGACCGTGACCTCGTAACTCACAAGCAAGTAACTCCTCATTTAGGCAACGATGCTGCAACAGCAGCATTAATGCCTCTGACAGCAGACGCTGTTCCCCTAAGGCGGTATAGTCCCAGGCGCTGACTAGAAACGACACATCAAACCACAGGGTTGAGCCGTTCACTAGAGCCGCTTGCAGTTGACCTGGGTTATGGCTAGACTCTACCTGCCGCTCTAACTGCTGCACCTGGCTGTTTGCTCGTAGGTCATAGCAATATAGGTTTAGCCCTGGTTCCGCATTCTTTCGCCAACTAGGGTGATTGAAATCAATTTGCTCGGTACTGATTAGAGAAGTCCCCCCAGCCAGGATTTTTGCCAAGGTTTGGGCAACAGCAGGGATCATGAAACTGGGTTGGTAGACAGTACAGGATATAGATTAGATATACGCTGAACTTCTGGTTATTAGACTTTGGTCGAAATTTTAAAGAATTGTGTGATAACGGGTTACTGAGCGAAAGTTTGACTAAAGTAGAATTTTCTTCCTGATGTAGGTTGACTATTCGACACCTATTGGTAGGGGTTGTATACAGCTCTACATTCAACAGAAGGGACTCTAGGATCTCAATGTCAGGGAACTCAGCTATGAAGGGTAGTCAGCAACCATTGGCTCAAGAGGAGCAGCCATCGTCCTCCACAAGCTCTTCTCCCTGTACACCTCGCTCTCTGGATACGAGGCATGTCTTACAGCAGCAAATTCAACAGTTCGCGATCGCACTGCCAGTTGTAGCCACTTGGGTTGTTTACACCGACCCGGATCAGGACAAGCGCCAATCGCTTGTTCACTATACACCCAAGCCCGGTTCCTCTTATCCTGATTTAACAGACCTAGAATCAGAGGGATGGTTGTTCGAGTCCCTGCCCACCTTGACGCTAAGAGAAGTTTTAACACTCGATAGTAGTCTGAGGGCGTTTGGTTGTCTCTTGGATTTGTATCACTCCCAAGCTGAGTATTTGCTCTTATGGACAGATGCGCCTCTTTCTGATCATCAAAAACATTGGGCAGAGCAGCAAGCACAATTTTTGATGAACTATTTAGTGATGAGTCGAGAATGTTCTCGTCAACACACAGAAATTCAATTATTGGAGCAAGTCGTTCGACGGGCAGAACATCAGCTACGTAATCCCTTAGCCTTGATTAGTCTTTATGCAGAAAATTTAACGCTGGGTTCGCCTGCTGGTACGATGAAAGACCAAGCCAAGCTCATTGGTGAAACCGTCCATGATCTGAGTAGCAGCTTAACTGATTTGCTCTCCTGTGGACAGCAAGCCAAACTACATGTTGCCCCTCATGACTTGGAGAGCATTGTGCAAGAGAGTATTAAGGGATTGCAACCTTGGTCAGAGAAAAAACAGGTACAAATTGTCTGTGATGAAACGCCTGTTACCTTAGCGGTTGATCGCTGGCAGATGAAGCAAGTTTTTGACAATCTGCTCAGTAATGCGGTGTATTTCAGCCCGCAAGCCGGAAGGGTGACGTGCAATTGGATGGTGTTTCGAGATGAAGTCCTCGTTAATATTTCCGATCAAGGAGCAGGGCTTTCTGAAGAAGACCTGAAACAGGCGTTTACTCCCTTCTATACTCGGCGTCCAGGGGGGACAGGGTTAGGTTTAGCGATCGCAAAAAAAATCATTCTCGACCATAAGGGCAGCCTGTGGGTGCAAAACCTTTCCAGTGGTGGGGCACAGTTTTCCTTTTCCCTCCCTCGCTCCTAAACTTTTTACCCAACGGGACTGAGGGTTTTTTAGGCTCAGGCAATGGCTCTTAGATTCTTTGCATAAATGACCCAGGAGGAGGTGATAAGTTTTACAGTTACGGAGCTAGAAACCAACTTTTGCTAGAGTTCGACCAATGGTTTATCTCTGTAAAGTGGAAGAAAAGTGAGCAGCTCCCCTGTGAACAAGAGAGGTATCACTAATGACCACCCCTCAGCCGATTTCCATTCTGTTAGTGGATGATGACCAGCGCTTTCGCAAGGGATTACAAACCTTGCTTGACTTTTACAACAATAACGGGGCGTTTCGATTTGAGATCGTCGGTGAAGCCGCCTCGGTGGAGCAAGCACTCAAGTTGGCAGTGGAGCAACATCCAGCTTTGATTCTGCTCGATCTGGAGATACCTCCCAGTGATGGAATAACAGCACTGCTCCGTCTAGGAGAGTTGTCTTACAAAGGTAAAGTCCTCATTTTGTCAGCTCACCGAGAAGACGAATGGGTGTTTCGGGCGATGCAGGCCGGAGCTCATGGCTATGTATTTAAAGACCGGATTGCCAGTCAGTTGTGTGAAGCGATCGCAACCGTCATGAATCATGAAATCTATCTGGCTCCAGAAGTTGCTACGCACTTTTTCCGACTGTTTCACTTCTATTCGGGACGTTCGCTTCAGGCTTGTGAATCCATTCACTTAACCGAACGGGAGCGGGAAGTCTTACACTGGTTAGTCCAGGGAGCGTCTAACGAACAAATCGCTGAACATCTTTACATTACCGTTGCTACCGTTAAAGCTCATCTAACTGCCATCTTTGAAAAACTAAAAGTCACCAGCCGGACTCAGGCCATTGTCAAAGCCTTAAAACTGGGTTTGGTTTGTGCTTAATGGCACGTCCTGTGATATTGGAACACTATGACGAAAATCCTTACCCTGAAAGAAGTCCGGCGAGGAAGTGGGTCGGTTCAACCAGCCAATCACTCGCCTAAATCGGTTTCAACAGCGCGGCTTCATCTTTCCTCCTGAACCCCGAACAGCCATGAGTAATTATTTGGCGATCGCCACAGTAACCGCAACCTTGCAAAGAACCTTGCAGGCAACTGTACAGGTAGACGTAGATGGCGCAAGGGTAACAACCGTTCGCCCCGATAGTGTCGGGAGTGGTACGCCAGAAACCGGGGTTAACCTTTATCTGTACAACGTTGCTCACAATCCGGCTTGGGGCAATGCGGATCTACGCACCCGTAACTCAGATCGAGAATTCCTCAAGCGCCCGTTAGTGGCACTAGACCTGCACTACCTAATTAGTTGTTATGGTAATGAAAATGAGTTGGAACCCCAACGCCTGATGGGTAGTGTTGTTCGCACGTTCCATGCTCGTTCCGTCTTGACACGGGAAGTTATTGAGGACACAGTAGCCGACTCCACCTATAGTTACCTAGCGGATTCTAACCTGGCAGATCAGGTGGAGACGGTAAAATTAATCCCCTTATCCCTTTCGATGGATGAGTTATCTAATTTATGGTCTGTGTTTTTGCAGACGCCGCACTCTCTATCCGTGGCTTACGAGGCCAGGGTTGTCTTGATTGAAAGCGACGATATCCCTCAAAGAGCCTTACCCGTGCGCGAACGCCGATTTTTTGCCGCGCCGAATCAGCCCCAGATCGAACAAGTCATCCCTCAGGCGGGGAGGCTTCAGCCGATTTTGGCGGATAGTACATTAATTATCCAAGGTCAGCGGTTGCAGAGTAACATCACACTTTTAAGTATTGGTGGGGTGAAAATAACGCCCCAGCAAGTCAGTACAAACCAAATCGTCTTACCCCTTTCCTTGCTGCCTCAGGGTTCGTTACGAGCGGGTGTGCAAAGCTTACAGGTGATTCATCCTAGACCAACCGTTACACCGATGGGACGTAATGCGAGAGTCCCTTCCCAGGAGATACGCGGCATTGAATCGAATGTAGCCGCTTTTGTAGTGCGCCCGACTGTTCGGGACACCAGCCTCTCAAACTTAGACGAGACTGCCGATGACTTACGTACCGCTCAAGTGACGGTGGAAATTGATCTGCCGATCGCAAAAACGCAGCGAGTGGTATTGCTGCTTAACGAACGCTCCATTACAAAACCCGCCGCTTATCTCTTTGATGCCTTACCCCGAACAGAGGACACTAACTCAATCACATTTTCCCTCTATGATGTAAAACCTGGAGAGTATCTCGTGCGTGTACAGGTGGACGGTGCCGAAAGTTTACTGAATGTGGATACCAACTCCAATAGTCCGACCTTTGAACAATATATTGGCCCTACCGTAGTCATCCCATGAAGGGTAACACCAAGAACAATTGGCACGAAGCGAACCAGCAGTCTTTAATGACAGCACTGGCTGAGGTGCGTGAGGCATTAAAGGCCAAAGTTAAGGGAGAGGGAGACACGGAGAATTTTTCAACCTCTGCTCCTGTCTCATCGGCTCCAGCATTAGATCAAGTCTGTACGACCTTTGGCTTGTCGTTGTTTGAGCGGGATGTACTGCTGCTGTGCGCTGGGATGGATTTAGATAGCAATTGGGCTTCTTTGTGTGCAGAGGCTCAGGGTGACTCCAAAAAAAATTATCCTACCTTGAGTTTGGCTTTGGCGGTGTTGCGAGAACCGTGTTGGAATGCCCTGACTCCGGCTGCCCCCCTGCGGCGGTGGCGGCTGATTGAATTGGGGACTAGCACTGCTCTCACGACTGCGCCTTTACGGCTGGACGAGCGAATCTTGCACTATCTGGCGGGGGTTCCGCATCTGGATGAGCGGTTGATGGGGATTGTGGAGTCGGTGCGCGTTCCGAGTTCTCTGATCGAGTCGCAGCGGCAGCTAGCTGAGCAGTTAGCCGCAACCTGGCGGCAGGCATCGGATGTACAGGCTTTACCGATTGTGCAGTTGTGCGGGGATGAGCTGGCGAGTAAACGCGCGATCGCTGCTGCTGCCTGTAGTCTGTTAGGGTTCAATTTGGATGCCATATCGGCTCATGCTATCCCCACTAGCAGCAATGAACTCTATCAACTGTTCCAGCTATGGCGGCGAGAAGCCGCTTTGAGCAAGTCAGTTCTCCTGCTGGATTGTGATGATACCAATACAACAGATACGGCACGAGAAGATGCGATCGCACTTTTTATCGAGCGGATTAGTAGTCCACTGATTGTCACAACTCGCGATCGACGCCCCCCAAAACAACGCCCTATGGTGACGTTTGATGTCCATAAACCCACAACAAACGAACAGCGTGCGATCTGGAACCAGGCTTTGGGCGAAAACGTTTCAGAGCTAAATGGGCTAGTCGATACCTTAGTGTCACAGTTCAATCTCAATACGCCTGGAATTCATGCCGCTAGTGTTCAGGCAATGGGGAAATGGAACACACAGGAGACGGGACGCCAGGAAGACGAAGGGAACGCGAGTGATGCTCAACCTGAGAGTCAACACTCAGCCCTCAGTACGCTTTTGTGGGATACCTGCCGAGCTCAAGCTCGACCTCAGTTGAATGACTTAGCGCAACATATCGAATCTTCTGCCAGTTGGAATGATTTGGTGTTACCAGAAAGAGAGCGCCAGATTCTGCGCGACATCGCCGCCCATGTCCGTCAACGGGCTAAGGTGTACGAAGGTTGGGGCTTTGCGGGGAAAGGTGGACGAGGTTTAGGCATCAGTGCTTTGTTTGCGGGTGCTAGCGGTACGGGTAAGACGATGGCGGCGGATGTGCTGGCGGAGGAATTGCGGCTTGACCTTTACCGCATTGACTTAAGTTCGGTGGTGAGTAAGTATATCGGCGAGACGGAGAAGAATCTTCGCCGTGTGTTTGACGCCGCTGAAGGAGGTGGGACAATCTTACTGTTCGATGAAGCGGATGCCTTGTTTGGCAAACGCTCTGATGTCAAAGATTCCCACGATCGCTACGCCAATATGGAAGTGAGCTACTTGTTACAGCGCATGGAAGCTTACCGAGGTTTGGCGATTCTCACAACTAACTTGAAGGATGCATTAGATACGGCCTTTCTGCGCCGCATCCGTTTCATTGTCCGCTTCCCCTTCCCAGACGCTACCCAGCGAGCAGAGATTTGGCAGCGCATTTTTCCCCGTCAGACGCCAACGCAGGATTTAGATGTGAAGAAGCTCGCGAAACTCAATGTTGCGGGGGGAAATATTCGTAATATTGCCCTCAATGCTGCCTTCTTAGCGGCGGATGCTGACGAGCCGGTGGGGATGAAACATTTGTTGCAGTCGGCTCAAAGTGAATACATGAAGTTGGAAAGACCCCTAACCGATGTTGAAGTGAAAGGGTGGGTTTAACACCCTGCTCCTAGTGCAAAAAGGCAGTTCGTGTAGCGTTCTCCGTAGGAGTAGGCAGGAGGCAGAAGGCAGGAGGCAGGAGGCAGGAGGCAGAAGTAAAGAAAAATTCTACAGTAACCTTATTAAGCTTTTTAAACTGGATAGTTATTTCCGCCACGCTCAACTATAGCCCTTGTCGATTGGATGCCATACATTCTGACCTCTCTCCTACTCTATGAGTGAGGTTTTGATTCTTCTGATGTACACCCGCGTAACTGAGTACTTCTATCGTTACTCATTGGAGTAAAGTTTTTTTGATTGAAGCAGCAGTCTCTTCTGGTTTTCCAGAGGAGGGAAACAATAAAACACTCTTGATTTTTGGGTTATCCACTAATTCTTTTAAGCGAGACAACTGCTGATCTGAAATCGCTACTCCCTCATATTTTTCGGCATAATCTAGCTCTTGGGTAAAATTAGCATCGTTATAAGTTTGAATGAAGACTCGATCGACATTCCAATTTGACCAATCAGCGGCGAAATAACGTTTGCCCCAATAAGGATTATGATGGCAAAGGTCGAAACTAACCTTTGGGTTAGCTGTCTTTATGTCAGCTCTCATTTGTTGCACAAAATTAGTCAAACCGGTCGTGCGATCGACCTTGCCGGGTAAGTCAGCATGATAACCCAGGTAATCATCCCACTGAACTGCATCGATGGTGGGATACTTTTGGACAAACTCTACTGAGATTTTTCTGAATAAATTAGCAACCTCTGGAATCTCTACATCCAGTACATAATGATCGATGCCAGCGTAGGTTTTATCGACCCCAGGCACAATCCATCGTTTAGAGATTGCCTCATCAAAGATGGGGCTATTTTTATCGATTTTAATCCCTTTCTCAAAATAGGCATGAACTTGCATTCCCTGCTTGTGCGCCTCATCAATCAACCAATCTAACCATTTCTCTTGAAATTGGTTGGGACAACTTTTGTATCCGAATGTTTGCTGCATGACTTCGCTGTTATACATCGTGCAGCCATTACCCCAGACTCCATGAATAATTGTATTTATTCCTTGAGAACGATAATAACGAACTCGTTCGCGAATCATTCGTTCATTAGCATTATTGGTCGCTTGATACCGACTTAAATAAATTCCCCTGATTGCCTTTTTCTCCCAAGGAGTTTCGGGGGATGGTGATTTATTGAGGGTTACGGATGAGGGTGGAACGGCTGGCTTGGTTGCTGGTGTCTTAGTCGGAATCACTGGCTCCAAGGGAGAATTGGCAATCTGTACTTGCTGCGTCGGTGCAGGAGCCAAATTAGGAGGGGTTGGTTGTTGATTATTTTGTTGATTATTAGGCAAAATTTTGCTGATGCCTAGCTTATCTATAGGCAAAATTTTGCTGATGCCTAGCTTATCTATAGACAAAAATTGGCTGATACCTAGCTTATCTAGATTGCGAAAGCCCCAATAACCAACACCTACCAAAACTAGGATTAATGAAATTGGTATACTTCCACATCCGCATCCATTGTTTTCTTTTTTAGGTGGCATGGCAACAAAGCGTGATTGTTCAACTTGGACAGCAACTCTCTTTACTGGATTGGGGCAAACTCTAGTAACCGATACTCTTGAAGTGCTCAGGAATAATTTCGGGCAAAAGGTGCTGCATCAAGCAACTTCACTTTGCGATCGCGCAATTCCGCACACAGACGGAAAAAAGTCTGGGCAACCACGGGCGGAGCTTTAGTGAGGAGATTGCCCCTACAGGTGGCGTTCGTGCGTAAGTCCTGATGTGTTAATTTTTATTCGCCTTTCGGCTACTAGTTTGGGGGGGATAATCCACACTAGTGCAGCATGGCGGAAATAACTATCCAGTTGAAAAAGCTTAAAAAGCTTACTGTATAAACTTTCTTTCCTTCTGCCTCCTGTCCTCACTAAAGCTCCGGTCTTCCTTCTGCCTTCTTGTACTAGTATGGACATCATGGCTCTAGGCTGAGAGGCAACGTTGGCGATGGATACCCGACTGCAAAACCAGGCGAAAACTGCTTCAGCGCCCTCCGTTTCGCCTGTACAGACGGGCTTATTCCAGCCGCGTCCTTTTGCTGACTCCGAGCAAGAGGCGGCTGAAGCGAGTGACTCATTCCACCAGTCACCTGACCGACAAACCCAACTGGAACCCACTTCACACTTCGGTCACAACTTTGGTCGAGTACAGGTACAGACCAATACACCATCATCCATCCAAGCGCAGCTGGTCAACAGACAGCCAGAAGAGCAGCAGGACGAAGAGGAAGCTAATGAGATAGCAGAGCCACTCAAGATGATGGCTCCACCTGTGGGCGAGCCAATTGAACGGGAATCCTCACAAGAGTCAATTCAGATGATGCCCCAACTGAGTTGGCTCACTCCGGCTATTCAACGCCAAGAGCAGGAAGAAGAATCGATTCAGATGATGCCTCAACTGGGGTTGTTTGCTCCGGTTATTCAACGCCAAGAGCAGGAAGAAGAGCCGATTCAGACGATGCCCCAGTGGGGTATGTTGCAACGATCGCCCCAAGAGGAAGACGATTTACCCATGCAAATGATGCCTCAATGGGGTGTCATCCAACGCCAGAATTCGGAGGGGGAAGAAGAGCCGATTCAAATGAAATGGCTTCAGGCTAAGCTTGTTGTCGGAGCTCCAGGGGATAAGTACGAGCAGGAAGCAGACTCGGTAGCAGCTCAGGTGATGTCCATGAGCGTACCATCGACTAATTCCGTGCCAATTCAGCGGCAAGGAGAGGGAGAAGAGGAAGAGACAGAGCCACTGGTGCAAAGGTCGCCTTTGGCAGCTTCTATCACTCCCTTAGTTCAGCGCCAAACTGAGGAGCAAGAGGAAGCGATTCAAACCAAGTCGTTGCAGCAACGGGGGGTAAAGGGTAACGCTGAGGCGGGTAGTGATGTAGAGAGTCAGCTTAATCAGAGTAAGGGCGGAGGTAGTCCTTTACCGGATGAAGTGCGATCGTTCATGGAGCCTCGCTTCGGTACTGATTTTAGTCAGGTGCGGGTGCATACTGACTCGACGGCTGTCCAGATGAACAAGGATTTGCGTGCTCAGGCGTTTGCTCATGGCAGTGATATTTACTATGGTGCGGGGAAATCTGCGGCTAAGGATGACTTGACGGCTCATGAGTTGACCCATGTGGTGCAGCAGACGGGTGCTAAGACGCTCCAGCGAAAGCCAATTGCCAGCCTACAGTCGAATAAAGAAACTCTTCAAGCTAAGAAAATTCCCGATCGCCAAGCCGAAATTACCCAAAACAAGCAGCCGGGAGTAAGCTCAGGCATAGGGTGGCTTATCCAAGCTAAAGCCGACCCCGGTCAGATTTTAGAACAGCTAAAAAATACACCACCAACCAGTGCCCCGGCGGGATACGACCAAGCGCAAGCGGCTTCGGCTGGGGCGTTGGAGGCACAAAAGCAAGAACTCCAACAAAGCTTACCTAAAATTCCAGCACCGACAGGGTTGCCAGCCCATAAATCTGGGTCTAAAGAAACTCAAGCCAAAGGAATGGCGGCTAGTGGAAATAAGGAAACTTCTGCTGCGGGAGCGACAAAAGATAAATCTGGTCAAGCTGCAAAGGCATCTAAAATCGAGGTCAAAGAAGCACCTCCGCCTCGCCCGATAAAACCTACACAATTAGCTGGTGGAAATGGCGGAAAACCAGCCGCCGGGAATAGCGATGCCAAAACTGAGCAAACCGGGAACTCTGATCCACAGCTAAGTCAAAGCGCTCAAAAAGAACTGGCAAGCGTTCGACTGGATACTAGTCAAGTTAGCACTACGATGGGAGCCAAGCCTACAGTTGATCTGACGGGTGAAGCTAACCCTTCACAAATGGATTCAGAGCAACGCGAATCCAGCAAGCAAGTGAGTGCGGCTAAGGCAGAAGCTGCCAAAGCAATTAACAAAGACTTTGGTGAGAATAATATCTTCCCTGAAGATAGCAAGGAAACACTTCAGGCAACTAAAGCCCTCTCAGCAGCACAGGCTCCTGCGGGCAAGAAAGGCAAAGTGCCTGTGGTTCCTGGTGAGGTCATGGGTAGTCTTAATCAATCCTTATCTCCAGTCCTGAAAGAACGTATTGGCGCAGAACAGCAAAAATACACCGTTGGCAAGCAGAAGTTTGATAAAGATACCACCCAAGCCAAGAAAGATTCGGATAAAGAAATTGCCAAACTGAATCAAGAAACCAGCCAAAAACAATTAGAGGAACAGAAGCAGGCGAAGGCGGAGGTGCAAGCCTCCAAACAGGAGTGGCAGACAGAACTTACCAAAGCTGAGAAGGACTATCAAGACAAAGCTGGGAAAGCAACTCAAGACCAAAAGAAAAAAATTGACCAGGAGAAACAGAAAGGAGAACAAGACGCTGCCAAGCACATAGAAGACGCTGAACAGAAAGCGGAACAAGAAAAGCAAAAAGCTGAAAACGAAGCCAGTCAGAAAAAAGAAGAAAAGAGCAAAGAGTCTGGCGGTTTCTGGGGCTGGGTTGCATCGGCAGCTACTGCCATCATTGATGGCCTCAAACAAGCCGTCAACTTCATTTACGATAATTTGCGGAAAGCGGTCAAATTCATATTCGAGCAGGCCAAGAAATTGGCAATGGCTGCTATCGATTTGGCACGCAAGGCGATTGTTGGGTTAATCGAGGGTTTGGGAACTATTCTCAAAGGGCTGGTCAATATCGTCTTTGCTGCGTTCCCAGAGATAGCCAAGAAAATCAACAGCAAAATTGATAAAGCGGTTAACAAAGCTGTAAACGCAGTCAACACAGCCGCAGATTTGTTGAAGAAAGGTGTTGCCGCTGCTCTGGATTTCCTGGCGAATGCGTTAGATTCCTTGCTGGCAGCTATCCAATCGCTCTACAACGCTGTTTTCGATGCGATCGGCGCAATTATTGAGGGTGTCAGGAAACTCTTGGAGGGGTTGGGTAACTTGGTAGAAGCGGCGCAGCAGATGCCTGGTCACTTCATGGGGCAGCTATCTGAGGAAGTCCTGGGAATGGATCTGTCGCAGCCATTGGCGTTTGAGCGTTCTAAGGAAGACTGTGCCAAGTGCGATATGCCAGCAACGGCGAAGGGCGGCGATGCTACGGCAGCTACGGCAAAGGGCGGCGACGACAACGCGGCGCTGTTGAACAAGACTCAGTTTACAGAAGATGACTTTGCTGTAGACCAGGTTGCGCCGTTTGATGTAGACCCGGAATTCGTCGCTTCGCTGAATCTTCAGGAGGGTGGAGAGGTTGAGTTTGGTGAGTCGAACGACCCAGCGAACTCGATGGAGGCAATTAAGGCAGAACTGGGTGGAGGAGAGACAGAGGGTGATGTACCCGCTGGTGCTGTCGCAGAGGGTGAAAAGGCTGCTGGCGGGTGCTGCGATGATGAACAAAGTGCCGAAGCCAAACTCCAAGAGATGATGGGACAAAAGCCCGAAGGTGCCGAGGCAACCCAGAAGCAAGGTCAGCCAGCCAAGGAGGGCGATATTCCCGCCAGCATGAAGACCATTGGGCCGCTCACGGTGGGGCAGCGAGCGCGGTATATGGCAAACCAAATGATGGAGGGTGTCAAGCAGTGGTTCTCTGCTAACTGGCCCGCTTTACTGGCAGGTGCGATCGCAGCGCTGGCGGCGTTTGTTGGTCTTAACATCTTGACGGGCGGTGCAATTACAGCCGCACTACCACCCCTGATGCAGGTATTTAGCGTTGTCATGGGCGGCGTGGCACTAGCAAATATCGCGGGTCATGTTGGTAGTTACTTGAGCCAGGGTTGGGCGGGTAATATTGGTGGGGCTGCTAAGAGTCTGGCTCGTGGTTTGGCTGCTGGTGCGGTTGAGTTAGTCTTCGCCCTGCTGTTCAATGCTGGTGCTGTCATCAAAGCGCTCAAGGGTGGTCTCAAGGGAACCGTGAAGGCTGTGAAAGGAGCAGTTAAGAACACGGTCAAGACGACTGTCAAGAGTGTTAAGGAGTTGGGTCAGATTGGTCTCAAGGGAGCGAAGACGGCTCTCAAGAATGGCAAGATTATGCTCCAGGGGGTCAAAGGCGGGTTCGCTAAGGGTGCGAAGTCGCTGGATGATCTGGCAAGGCAGCTAGTGGGCAAGTTGCGTTTCAATAAGTTCAAGATTCGACTACAGGGACGCAGAATCAAGCTTTTGGGGCATATAAATCCTTGGGTTTTGTTAGGGGATGGCTCTGTCGATTTTGTTGAGTCCACAAAGTTGGGACCAAAAGGAAGCCGCCGTCCGAAAGTTGGCGAAGTTGTCAAGGTTAACGGAGAGGATGCGATAGTTGTCGGCGGTTTCAAAAACAAGCCAAGTAAGGCTGTAAAAGAGTTGCTTGATAAGGCTGGTGAACCCTTCGGACAGAAAACGAACCAGGTTTTGTTTGAGCGTCTCCAAGGTCTAAGTCCAGAAGAGATCAGAAAACTTACGACGGAGTGGTTCCAGCCACTGGGTAAGAAGTCGGTAGTTATCGACACGAACACGGCCATTGCTTTGAACAAGCGGGCACTAGATCCATCCTCCTTACAGCAAGGGGAGAAGGCTTTGTTAAAGCGTATCGATGCATTAGAAGATATAGAAATTCGGATAGGAGACGTTGCTGTAGGAGAGGTGAAGACCGGAACAGTCCAATGGAAAGGATTGCCTTTAAGTGTCACTCGTACTAGTCAAGATTACAAGGATCTTCTAGATGTGCTTGAAAATCCTAGTCATTTGGTAGGACGTGGCAAGGGGGTCAACGATCGGTTGATTGTAGCTGACACCTTCTTCTCAAAGACCAAACCAGGTGTTAAGCCTACGTTTACCACCCATGACCCAGGAATATATAACAACCTTTTGAGGATCAAGGGGGAGCTTCCTGAAAAGCTAGGGAAGCCTGTACCCCAGGTATATGCTGATGGTTTCGATGTAACTATTAATGGGAGAACTATTCGAGTCCTCCCACTTCCGAAGGTATAAGTGAAAGGAACTCTCAAAATGGGGTACAGCCTTGACTATTTTGTAGAAAACCTCCAGTGTCCTGTTTGCGGAAACGTATCAGAGGCAGATGATTCCACCAATATGTGGACATATATCCGGGATGAGCCGGAGCTAGCTTACCTGGGCGTGGGTCACTCCCTCACAGTACACCCAGAAGCTATGGAGGAGAGAGGTTATCTGACTGTCCAGCCGCTTCATCCTGGTCAGGAGATCCGGATTCTCCAGACGTGGGAATGTCCATTTTGTGGTAAATCCTTTAACTGGGCAGAAATTGTGATCTGTGAAGGAGTTATTGAGAGCATTTCCGCAGTTGCGCTAAATCGTGAGGTGTTGGAGCGGGCCAACTTCATCTCAACTGAGTCTGTGGACGTAGCTGCAAGACTGACAAATAGCTCCATCGCTGACCTGAACATTGCAGAGGTGGTACCGATTCTTTTGGAACAACTGTAGGCAGTCCTGATTTAGCTAAACTAGGAACGCAGCAGACAAAAGTGGTTCAACGAGAATGTAATTTCGGTCGTGTACGGCTGATTCATATAGTGGGCAGACTTTTTCTAGGCTGTTGGGAAGATGAGTGCAAAAACTGAACATTGTCACTTAGACAGCGAACTGACGCTACACGATCGCACCACTACCCCCCTAACCGTTCGCACAGTAGCTCTAACTCTGATAAAGCAAGACGACGAAGTAATCGAGTGCCGTCTCACCTTCCAGGTAAACCCCCAACTCTACCAGCGCATCGAAACCGAGGCATTGTTCAATCTCAAGCCAGAAGTGCGCCGTCCCCTCTCTGCTGGCAACTTCCTACCCGAACCGGACATCGAAATTGAAATCGGTCTACAGCCCAATTTGCTCCCACAGCCGATAGAACGCGCCGCAGACGCAAACGTTGCTGCAACCTATATCCTGAATCTGAGCCAAGAACAACCGGACAACCCACTGCTATCCACCGAGAGTTGGTTGGCACTATCCGTCAAGCAACAACAGGAGTCCGGTAAGACAGGCTACCGTACCCTCTGGGCTGATATTACTGCATCGGCTTTTGTCCAAGCCGCCACTTCCGGTTCCAGCGACCAAATGAATGATGCTCTAGCCAACTTCTTCAAAGAGTCGATAGAAGCCAATCTGCCTGCTGTGACACAAGAAGCCACTTCCCAGATAGTTGAGGAAATGACCCATTACTTCAACCAAGTGGCTGATACCAGTCTGAACGGGTTAACGAAGAGCGTACCAAGCATCTTGCAAGAGGCACTAGAGGCAGGGTTGAAATCCCCCGCTACAGACAGACAATTTTTTGAGGAAATCGTCAACTTCTTTGAAGAGGATGACTGGCCCTTCGTCCAGATTGAAGGAGAACCACTGTTGCAGATGGTTTTCCAAGGCGACAATGGAAAATGGACTTGCTATGCCAAAGCCAGAGATGACCAAGAGCAATTTGTCTTTTACTCCGTTTGCCCCATCAATGCCCCAGACTCCAAGCGGCAGGCTCTAGCAGAATTCTTGACTAGAGCCAATTCAGGCATGATTATCGGCAACTTTGAAATGGACTTTGAAGACGGAGAAATTCGCTACAAAACCAGTATTGACGTTGAAGGCGACAGTCTCAGTTCAGCACTAATTAAACGCTTAGTTTATTCCAACGTCATGATGATGGACGCATACCTGCCGGGGATTATGTCCGTCCTCTATGGTGATGTGGAGCCTAAAGATGCGATCGCCCAAATCGAAAGTCAGCCAGAGTAATTCCCTGCTGCAAAAACCTGTTCAGCCGTTAGCTGTAACTCCTTGAATGTAGGGGAGATAATGTAATCGCTGCCCCGAAATTGACAAGGCTTCTGGTACTGATTCCCACTAGCTGATAATAGGTAAATTGATATTGTCGGCTGCTTTGGATTACCAATATAATCCCGACCCCCTAAGCCCAAATAATCAACAACCCAGTATTCAGGGATACCCATTGTGCTGTAATCTTCCACTTTTCGTGCGTAGTCATTTTGCCAGTTAGTACTGACGACTTCGACCACCAGTTTGACAGAAGTTCCTAACGTGATTACAGGTTCATCCTGCCACAAAGGTTCGTTGGCGATAGCGGCTTTATCCAGTACCACTACATCAGGACGGAAACCTGTTGAAGTTCCCAAAGGTTTGATTAAACAACGGGCAGGTGTAAACCACCGGACACTCAGCCGATCTATCTCAACATTAACTTTCCGCAGGACAAAAGCCGCTACCTCTTCATGAGGGCCAGTTGGTTCCATATCAATCAGTTCCCCATCAATCAATTCGTATCGCTCATTATCTCCATATCGAGCGACGAACTCATCAAATGTCAGGAGTTTTGAAATAGCTTGTGTCATAGTCTCGCACCTCCTCAGAAAGCCCGCTTTTGAGACATCCTTTAAGACTGACACCATCAGGACGAAATAGTGCCAAGCTTACAGCATTTCATCTATGTTAATCGTTCGCCAGAAAACCCATCTTACCAATGGCATTCCAATGAGACAATTTTACCTGCCTGGGATTATGTCCGTCATCTATGGTGATGTATTGCCAGAAGCTGTACAACACTGAAGTAAAGGTTCTCGATCAATACTGCTCAGACCTGCATAATCTAACAACTCTTTCCAATCATTCGCTAGAGTTGGATCGTTAGGATTAGCCAATCGCAAATCAGCTAGAGTGTTGAGGCTATCGTACCAAATACCTTCATTAGCGTAAAGCTTTGTGCGTTCTTGTAAAGGTGTATTTCCTAGATCGTTTGCAAGTTTTTGACTAGGTTCAATTCGTTTAATTGACCCCTGTATAGATGGATTCCCTCTTTGGTCGTCAGGGTCACACAGTACTGCCAATTCCCAAGTATATTCTTGACCAACTTCTAATGCCTCCGCATCAGCAGGAAGAGTAAAGCTCATAACTCCCCCTGTATGAGTTAGTGGGAAAGTTTTCTTATAAAGAATAGTGTTACCTTGGGCATTAAGCAAAAGAAACTTTGCTTCCTTTATAGAAGTAGGAGAAATCTGAAAAAAGAAGGTTGGTTTTTCAGAAGTAGTTAAGCCGATGCTGCTATTAGGTAGCAACGCCTTTATCTGTAAGTTTTTAACTCCATCAGAGCTACAGTTACCTCCTCGTGCTGCCGCCCCGGAGAGATTTCGAGACGGTCTAATATTGGGTACTTTGAAGCGAAGGCGGGCGCGGCGTTGCGCGACAAGTTCGCCATGCGGGGCAAGATTTTGCAGTTGCTCAGGGTATTGATATTTTGCCCTGGCAGGCAAGATACCACTAGTCGCTAGCTCTAAAAATAAAGTGAGTGAAACTAAGGTGAGTCGCTGATAAAATTTGATGACCACAATTCCCAACCCCCTAACTACCAAGGACTACCAATCATTGTGAATCCAGACCAGTAATTGGGATGAGAGAAATCTACATCTCCCAGCTTTGCCAGTTCCGGTGGCAGAGGCACATTCTCTCCTGTAGTTTGTAACACCCCACCCGTCACGCGAACTTTTCCCTTGAGCATCGCCAGTTGTGCCTGCCGCAGCGCCTCAGATTTACTTGGTGCTGTCTTCAACTGCTGATAAAACTCGGTCATCAGTCCTAACGTGCCTTCATCACTGATGTTCCACACACTCCCTAAAGCTGACTTAACGCCCGCTTGCACCGCTAACCCCCCAAAGCCCAATTCCGCCTCCCGATCGCCCAGTGCCGTGCGACAGGCACTCAGTACCAATAACTCCACAGGCGGGTTATTCCAACCTAATTGCCGCAGTTGGTTGAGCGATAGCTTACCGTTTCCTAGCTGAATGTAAGAATTACTCGGTGCCCCAGGTTTAAAGTGAGCGTGGGTAGCTAGGTGAATGATGCCGAAAGGCTTCTGGCGGCGCTGGGTTTTCAGATTGCCTAAAGTAAAAGCGTTGTTGAGGTAGGACTTACCCTGCCACAACTGTGGAGTGATCAGGGACAACTCCAGTGGTACTGCTGGTAAAGGAATTTCATCGATGAACTGCGACATCCCCATCGCCAGCACTTGAGACGTTTTGATGTTCTGGTAGCGGGTATCCGTTAAGCTGAAACTGGGCATCATACCCACACTGTATCGCTCGATCAAAAATCTCCGACCATCGTAGAGGGCAGCCAGTGGCACGGAACGCAAGCCCACATCCGTGACATACACAAGATTTTGGATGCCTTGCGCTTGTAAATCCGACTCGATAGGTGCCACCAGCCATTGATAAAGTTGCTGCGCGGCTGGTAAATAGTCCTTGCTCGGTTGCCTTGGATCGGTAACATTTCCTCGGAATGTTTTAGCCACTTCCAGCACTTTGGCTCGTGTCGTGTCCGGCACAAGCTGCTGAATTTGCTTTCCCTCTGCTGTCACTAAGATGAGCTTTAATTGATCGTCCTCCTTCGGGGTGCGATTGAGCAGGCGTTGAGTTTGATTCTCAACTTGTGGCTTAACCGAATCTTCTGCCGCCTTTGAGGCTGAGGTCGCGGGTACGAATATGGCATAAATCAGTGCTGATTTCATGCCCGTAGCTCTCTGATTCTTGCGAAGCGTCCCTCGAGCTTCTTCTAAGGATTTAATCTGAGTAGGTTTTAGTCCTAGATATTGCTCAAACTGCTGAGCTAAGAACTCCTCAGCTTCAGCAAAAGCCGCATCAATCGTAAGCGTATCAACTGAGTCGAGACTTATGGCTGATTTTGGTTGCCGTAATGGCTGATTCAGGGGATTGATAAACACCGTTTCGTTGAACACAAACGGAGTAATGATACGGATGTTGCCCAGAGTAAAAGGGCCAGGAAACGATCGCAACGGTGAAATTGTATCGATTCCATTACTCAGAGCGCCAGTAGTCCCGTTAATTGTTGGATTCCCCACATCAAAAGGAGTTCCCAGCAATCCGCCGCCATGCCGGATTGTAATTGAACCGCCTCCAACTCCACCCGCTGTAGAAATGCTGGCTGCTAAGCCATTTCGGTCGGTGAAACTGCCAGTCGCCCGGAAAAACTGGTCAGTAGTAATATCAACAGTTCCCCCCGTGCCCGCCCTTCCCCCTTGGGCATTGATCGAGACAACTTGAATGCCATTTTCAGGGTCGAGGAAGACATTGCCAGCGTTACCCGAACTAGAACTGGAGTCGATCAATCCAGTAATAATGCGATCGCGAGCCGAAACACGAATAGAGCCGCCTTGACTGACACCTGAAGCGGTCACATTACCACTAATTATCGCTCCCCCATTGCTGTTCAGGATAATATCCCCTCCAGCACTTGCCGTACTCCCTGAGGTTATATCCGCCGTGATGATATCACCTTGGGCATTGAGAGTAATATTGCCGCCTGCCTTAGTGGTAGAAGAAGAGTCGAGCATACCCCCAGACGAGTTAATCGTTGCCCCAGTTAGGCTAATGTTCCCGCCATCGGTTCTCACGCCTCCCCCAACATTTAAAACCCCAGGACTCGTGAGGGTAAAAGCTCCACCATTGGTCAAAATATTAATCGCACCAGCCAAAGTGAAGTTAGAGGCGAAACCGAAGGACAGGTTTCCGCCACCAGTATTGATTGTAGTGCCTTGAGGAGACTCAACAATATTGCTCAGTGCTGTCTGTTTCCCAGCCAAGATATCTGCACCATTGGTAGAAATACTGGCTGGCAGGTTAACGATTCCAGGAGTGTCAAGGGTTAGCGCCCCTCCTCCCAGCCCAGCCTGAGAACCGAAGCTGACAGAATTCTTAAAGATAATGTCGCCCGCTGCATTAAGTGCGATCGCACCGCCTTCACTGGTGGTAGATGTAGAGTCTAACTGACCCAAAGTCAAGGTGCTGCCGCTCGTGATGGCAATATCTCCGCCCTTACCATTCTCAGCAGAGGATACTAGAATCCCTCTACTGGTATCAATGGCTCCTGCTGTGCTGGTCAGAGAAATATTAGCGCCATTCCCGCTACCCCCATTGACGGCATAAGCCCTCAGATCCGCAGTGGTGATATCATCTTTAGCTTGTAAAGCGATCGCTCCGGCATTTCCAAACGTTACTCCAGCATCTAGAGTCCCAGCACTGGTATCAATCGAGCCTGCTGTGCTGGTGAGAGAAATATTGCCGCTTCTCCCGGTTGCTCCCTGAAATAGCAAAGACCATACGTCGCCAGTGATGATATCGTTCTGAGCGTTGAGAGTAATAGACCCAGCATTGCCATTATTGGTTCTGCTATCTAAAAGACCGCCCTGAGTATTAATACCACCACCACTACTGGTGAGGGTAATTGTCCCACTATTGCCATTAGCAGTAGAACGTGATGTGATGGAGCCTGTAGTAATATTGCCAGCACCAGAAAGAGCGATCGCTCCACCATTGCCATTAGAAGAAGAGTTGAGAGTACCTGCTGTGGTGTCAATTGCACCACCACTGCTCGTCAGGCTAATCGTCCCACTATTCCCTGTGACCCTAGTCCTCGATAAGATGGAGCCTGTCGTAATGTTACCAGCCGCAGAAAGAGCGATCGCCCCACCGTTACCAGAACCATTATTGCCAGCATCCAAGTTGCTCTCGCTGGTGTTGATAGAGCCTGCCCTGCTGGTGATGGAAATGTTACTACCATTCCCTATGCCATTATCTCCTACGAAAGAAATGACATTACCAGTAATGCTGATATCGTTCTGACCAATAAGTTTAACGGCTCCAGCGTTTCCAGGATTATTATTAGCAGGGTCAAGGTTTCCCACTGCTGTATTAATAGCCGTGCCAGCAGGTAAAATACCTGTACCAGCGAGTGTAATACTACCTCGCGAGTCGATCGTAATTGAGCCAGCATCACCACCATTCAATAAACTGGTATTAATCCCTCCAACTTGAATCGCTCCACCGGGTAAGGAAAGATTAGGAAAATACTGATTGGTTAAAAAGACATCTCCTCCGTTATTGACAATACTGCCGATCCTGATATTGGCACTGGTTGGATTACCAGGAGTAGGATTCCCAAAAAATCTAGTTGTTCCAGCCCGTACATCTAGAGTCGGTTTCGTAGTACCCGTGAGTGACAAAGAGGTGCCATCGGATAGAGTAACAGTGCTGTTGTTAAACGGGCCGCCAGCGCCGGAAATTGTCACAGTTCCTGGAATCGTTACACTACCCCCTGCCAGAATTTGCAGTGAAGCTCCTGAGTAATTGGCGAGACTAAAATCCCCTTGTACCTCAAAAACTGGGTCATTCGGACTAAACAAACTCCCTAGAGTTCCATCTAACTGTTCAACCCGGAAATTACCGCCGACTCTGAAGTAGGCATCGCCTCCTACCGTGTTAGCAGAACGCAACACCATATCCCCACCAGAAAAGAAGCCACTGGCAGGGTGGCTCAAAGCAAAAATATCTACTTCTTGGTTACCCTGAACCTGCAACGTTCCTCCAGCTTGGACATTCACGGAATCTGTCGCACTATCGCGCACCCGCACTGTATCTCGTGCCACTAGCTTTAAGTCGCCCGTTGTCTTTAGCTGACTCTCCACCAAAGTCAAGTCCTGTGCGGCAGATAGAGTCGCCGTATCGGCTGTCAATTTCTTCGCTAGTACATCCCCGTTTTCTACCGTGATGTCAGAACCCGTCAGCACCACTTGACCCTGGCTGTTTACCGTCATTTTTGTAGCACTACCCACATCTCCACCTGTCAATAACTGGGGGAGAGATAACACTGAGAAATTCTGAGGTAGGGGCGCAAGGCTTTGCCCCCCAACATTGGCATTAGCAAGCGGTTGTATCTCCAAGGAGAGCAACTGTCCTGATTGACTCACACGCACCAAGTTCTCACCTGGAATAGCAGCGACAATGATTTGTCCGCCTGGTGCATTGAGTTGCCCGGTGCTGACAACAGTGCCGCCTAATAACGTTAAATTCTGCCCTTGACTCACAGCCAAGTTGCCAGCATTGACAATACTTCCTGGCTGCTGCATCGTAAAGGCAAAAGTACTGGGCGTCCCATCAAGGGCGCTGTAACTATTACTACCTATGGCATTAAACCAGTTCTTGCCAAAGCCAATCCCGTTAGCTGTAGTTGCCGTGAAGGCAGCAGGGACATTCAAGCTGGCACCTGTGCCAAAGACAATCCCAGCAGGGTTCATCAAGAATAAATTGGAATTGCCGCCAGTCACCTGAATTAGACCGTTAATGATGGAAGGGTTACCGCCAGTAACGCGCCCCATAATATTCTGAATATTTGGGTTGGAGAGAAAATTAGCCGTCTGATTGGCGTTAAGACCAAACTGGGTGAAACTGTGAAAGAGATTCGCTCCATCCCCTGATAGACTACCTCCCGTGATGTCCAGCTGGTTACCATTAGGGGTAACGAGGGTGTTGGTGCCATCAGCGGCAGGAACTATAGGTTGTGCGGACAGGGGTTTGGCTGTAATGGCTCCTGCCAAGAACAGAATTAGTAGCAGATGACGCATTCTTTTCATGGCTGGTTTTGCCTGCTGAAATACTGTGACAGAGCCTTGTTTCGTATCCAGCCAGTCGGCTTCTATGACCCTGCTCCCTGAGAGCCATGAGCCTGAGGATTAAAGCGGGTACTGTACAGCTTTAGCTAATGGGCACAGTCGCAGCTTCAGGCTTGCCTAGTTTTACTTCTAACCAATTGAAACTTTTTCTCCAGTTCTGAAATCCCTCTAACGAAGGATTTTAACTATTCTGCAATGTGGGGATTGCTCGATGAAGAGAGAATTGTGATTGTTTGTCGCGATCGCAAATCTTCGACTTTAGAACTAAGGCAACAGGATTGAAAAGGGCTTACTATTATACCAAGTTCCAAAACAAAAGCAATTAGCTCACGGCTGGCACAACTCTTAGAGGGAGGACTGCTCAAATGTATACAGGACAGCGAATCCAGAAAAGAACCCGAACACAGTCCTCTTCATCAGCAACAGAAGCCGACTTGTTCCAACATCGCCCTTTGAGCAACGAGACTGACCAGAACCCAGCAGACCTCGAAAACCAAGAGACCCCAGACCTCCAAGCCCAATCAGAGAGAGCAGCCCGTTTTGGTCACAACTTTGGTCGAGTCAAGGTACAGGATAGTACACCAGGAGACATTCAGTTTAAGCTTGCGATCGGTGCGCCAGGGGACAAATACGAGCAGGAAGCTGACTCAGTAGCGGCTCAGGTTATGAACATGAATGCCCCAACTAGCCAGCAGCCAGTTCAGCGCCAGGGAACGGAACCAGAGGAAGACGAGGTGCAGATGAAGCCTCTGGCGAGTACGATTACGCCTCTGGTGCAACGACAGGAAGAACCACCAGCACCAGAGGAAGAACCAGACTTACAAGCCAAACCTCTGGTGCAACGACAGGAAGAACCACCAGCACCAGAGGAAGAACCAGATTTACAAGCCAAACCTCTGGTGCAACGACAGGAAGAACCACCAGCGCCAGAGGAAGAACCAGACTTACAAGCCAAACCTCTGGTGCAACGACAGGAAGAACCACCAGCACCAGAGGACGATTTAGGCATACAACCGAAACGATCGCCCCAAGACTCATCAACTAGCAGCCATAACACCAGTGACGATTTGGAGAATCAGCTCACCAATAGCAAGGGTGGAGGTAGCCCTTTACCCGATGAAGTGCGTTCCTTCATGGAACCTCGCTTTGGAGCTGATTTTAGTCAGGTTCGGGTACATACCGATAGCCAAGCTATTCAGATGAATCAAGCTGTGCGGGCACAGGCATTTACTCATGGCAATGATATTTACTTTGGTGAGGGGAAGTCTCCAGCGATTTCTGATTTGACAGCCCATGAGTTGACCCATGTGGTACAGCAGACGGGTGGTATCAAGCTACAACGTCAGGTTGCACCTCCTCAAGCCGCACCTCCTCAAACTGCACCTCCTCAACCTGATCCGAATCAAACTGTCAATCCGATCGACCCAGCAAAAATCACGGCAACAGTTGGGGAGCTACGCAAGAATATTGTGGATGGACCTTCTGAGCTAGAACAACTAAAAAAGCCTCTGGCTGGTAAGTCTGCTGAAGAACTCGACGCCATCAAGAAAGAATACCAGGCAAAGTACGGCAAGGATTTCGACTCTGCCCTCAAGGATGCCACCCTCGACCCCGCCAAAATCAAAGCGGCTACAGATGCCCTATTCAAAGCGATCGATGGTTGGGGAAGCGATGAAGATACAATTCTTAAAACTCTCGCTGGAAAATCCAAGGCAGAGGTAGCAGCCATCCGTAAAGAATACAGCGATCACTATGGCAGAAATCTTGACAGCGATATAAACAGCGAGTTGTCGGGGAGTGATAAGCAGGAGGCTTTGGCTCACCTATCAGGTGACAAAGCCAAAGCGGCTGTGGAAGCGTTGTTCAACTCAGCCGGAACCTTTAATGATGACGAACAGAAGATCGAATCAACTCTGATGGCATTAGCACCAGAGGATCGCAAGAAGATTCAGGAGATGGCGGCTCAAAATCCTTCCGTTAAGGCAAAAATTGATAAGGTTCTGGGCAACTTGGGAGGCGAGGATCTGGAAGTAACCAACGCACTGCTAGAAGATAAGCAAGGTGAAGCAGCGGCTATTCGGATCAATGAGGCACTGGATGGTCTAGGAACCGACGAAGAAGCCGTCTATAAATACTTAGAGGGCAAAGACCCCAAAGAAATTGAAGCGATCAGAACAGCCTACAAAAACAAAACTGGTCGGGAGCTGGCGACTGATATCGTTGATGACTTCTCCAGTGCTGAGATGGACATAGCGTTAGGTCTCGAACGAGGAGACAAAGCCGCCGCCGCTGCTGGTCGGATTAAAAATGCAGGTATTGACAAACTACTGGGTACTGACGAAAAGGGGATCTACGACCAGTTAAAAGGTAAGAGTCCGGAAGAGCGCAAGGCAATCATCGATGCCTACGAATCGGCCTACGGAAAAGGCAGCTTCCAGGAAATGCTCAAGGACGAGTTGAGCGACGACGATCTGGAGCAGGCAAAGCAATTTGCCAAGGATGGACAACTCGATCCAGTATTTGCCTTAGAGCTGGCGACGACAAAAAGCCTAGGAACCGACGAAGAGCTGCTCAAGGAAACGCTCAAGGATAAGACCGCCGATGAGATCAAAAAGATCCGGGAAGACTACGCCAAGAAAACCAACGGTGGCAATCTCGATGTGGATCTGGCAGGAGAGATAGACGGTCGGGATGCCTTTGAAGTCGGTCAATTGCTCAAGGGCAAGCCCCAAACCGCAAAGGAGCATTACGACCGAGCGATGGAGCGCTACGAATTCGAGCGGGGTGAAGGCTCAACCGCCTTCTCGCAAACCATGATGGATTTATCCGAATCAATGGGGATGCACTCGAAAGGCGAGCAGCTAGAAAAGCAAACCCAACGCCTGCGAGAGATGTTCGACGAAAACGGCGAACTCAAGCCCGATTTTACCCAGGAAGATGTCGAGAAGCTGGCGGGGTATCAGGAAACGGATGCAACGAACTACAAAGATGCCAAAGAAGCCGTTGGTAATGCTGTTAGCACGGTCGGAACAATTGCCGTAGCAGCGCTAGTGACAATTTGCACTAAGGGGGCGGCAGCTCCCTGGCTAGTTGCAGTTATTTCAGGAGTGGCTGCTGGTGGTGCGAATATGGCACTGAAGTACGGGATGCAAGGTGCGGCTTATGGTGGAGAGGATATCGCGATTGAGGCACTGACGGCAGCAATCTCAGTAGCCCTGGGAGGTGCCTTAGCCGATAAAACTAAATTCCTGGCAAAACTTGAGGATATTGTCAAGGGTTTAGGCGAGGATATGGCGAAGAAAGTGGCTCTAGAAGCTCTCAAGGGAACAGTGAAAGGAGCAGCTATGGGGGCACTCAAGGAAACGATGAATGATCAAAATTGGCGTCAAGGTCTTGCAGAATACCTGGAAGGTATCGCTAAAGGAGCCACTGTGGGTGGGGTTGTCGGTGGCGTAACGAGCGCGGCAACTGCCACGGTCAAGGGGGGTCTGGATCAGAAAACGTCATCGGCGATGATTGAGGCGGGCGCGGGTGTGGTTGGTGCGGCTATTGGTGAAGGAGTTGGTGCGATTAAGGGTGAATACAAAGGTCGCTTAGAGGATTTGCTGGGTCGCTTACTCGTGGCCGGTGTCTCTGCCGCAGCGGAAGATAAAGCCACAAGTGCGGCTAGCGAAGCCCGACTCAGTGCGATCGCTAAAATGGTCGTTGCCATAGGCGATGATATGCCCAAAGTGCAGCAGTTTCTCGAAGCTCAAGTCAAATACCTGGAACCAGAAGATAGAGCCAAGCTAAATGAGATCATCCTAACAGAGGTGAGGAGAAACGAGCCAGACATGAGCCAGAGCCAAACCCCTAATCAAGCCGACTCCCAGTTATGAAAGCCCCTTCTGATCCACTGAATCAGGATATTGAGAGACGTGCGGCCCAACTGCTGACAACCTTCTTTGGTGCCAACCGGGAATCCCTGCGACAGTTCTCTCAAGAACACCTGTGTCCCAAGATTGAGGACTATGAACGAGTCTTTCAGCCTGACGCTGTGCAGTCAGCGCGGCTAGGATACGAACTTATCTGGTCAGAGTCACCCTTTCCCGAACCCAAGCTGGGTCAGGAGCAGGTGTTAGTCTATTCTGCGTTGGCTGAGGACTTGGGCAGGGAGTCAGAACGTAGCCAGTTGTTTCCCGGTGGATATCAACGCATCGCTCACAACTTGCTACCACACCGGATTTGGCTAGCGTGGAAGTACGTGAAGCGGGGAGAACATAGCGGTATGGCTTACGACGGGTTAGTGTGGCTGGAGGGTCGCTTTGCCTGGTTTCCTAAACCTTGGCGGGTGTTGTAAAGCACGGTCATAGCTATGGCAAAGAAAAAGAAAAAGAATCTTACCAAAGGTGTATTTAAAGAATTAGGTCGGAGGGCAAGCAGTGAGGCAGAGGGTAGGCGAGATTACGTCATCAGTACCTTCAGAAGCCGACTGGAAAGCTTGGTGCCAACGCAATTACGCTGGCTATTTCCATTCGTTACAGAGTTCAAGCCCACTCTAGAGGACGAAGAGGAAGAAGCAACGGTTGGTACGCAGGTAAAGGTTGCTGAGTCCCCGAAAGCCCCTCAGATTGTTGAACCACTCTACACCCAGTATCGTTGCCGTTGGGGTGACCCCTTAACCTGTGAATATCTCCAGCAAACCGTGCAGCAAAGCCCGGAAACCAAGTCTTGTCGAGAATGCGGTTTTCCAGCTACCTTACCCGAAAAAGCGGAAATCCGGGGCAGTCGCGGCAGATATCGAGTGGAACGCTTAATCGGGCGTCGGGGAATGGGGCGCTTATATCAAGGAACCCAACTCTCTAACAGTCATCAGGTTTTGATTAAAGAGTATCTCCTCCCCGACTATTGTTTTAATCAGGAAGAAGCTAATGCCCGAAAGGATGCTTTCAGACTCAAGGCTGGAGTGAATTTAGCCGATGGTCGAGTCCAGGATTTTCGCTTGTGTCACCCTTGGGAAGCGATCGCAGACCACAACGAGGAACGCTGCTACCTTCTAACTAAGGGCAATTTCGACCTCTACCCCACTTTAAGTGAATACCTTGCGCTGCATGGTGCAATGAGTGCGATCGCTGTACGCCAAGTCCTCAACCAAGTCTTGCAAACCCTGGAATTTCTCCACACGCAAAAATTCCGTTTTCCCTCCGGTCAGGTACAGTTGGGGATAGCCCATGGCAATCTGAGTCTCGATAGCCTGCTGATTGCCAAGAATCAAAATGGGGCTGCGGGTAACGGTTTGAACCATGTGGTTGGTTTAAATTCGGAAATACTGAATACCGATTTCTTCATTTATGTCTGCGATCTGGCTTTATGGGAAAGCCTATTTGACCCCAAAGGAGATTGGGGACAGGGGACGAGAGAAAATCCAAATTCAACCCTCAACCGTCACAATTCCCATCACCCATTACTCATTCCTAATCCTTCAGCCGCACAAGATTTAGTGGCTTTAGGATACATCGGTTTTTACCTATTGGTAGGTGCAAGAATTAACCCGGTTGATGGTCAACTTTTTGACCCCAAAGATGACCAAAATTGGCCTCCCGTAAACTTTACCTTTAAGGTGTTCCTTCAGCGCTTGATGGGAATTGGTATTCCGTTTGAGAGCGCACAAATTGCTCGTCAAGCCTTGTTAAAACTACCGCCGGAAGCACCTATTGTTTACCCGGTGGTGCAGGCTGTTTTAGAGGAAGAGGAAATCGTCAAAACTCCTCGCATTCTTTGGTTTCTTTTAGGTATTCTTGGTTTTGGCTTGCTTGGGCTGCTGATTTGGTGGCTCTGGCCTAAACCTCAAGTCGCTGAAAGTGCTGGGGATGAACTTTCACTTTGCTGCATTAATAAAGTGTCTGCAATTCCTTCTGGAAAATTTACTTATGCAGCGGAACAGCAGGGAACGTGGAATTATACGGTTCAGCAGAAAAATCTGGTATCAGATGGCAAAACCTTAGAAGAAGAACTCGAAAAACGTCAGCCTAAATTACAGTTAAATTACCAACCGCAAGATTCAACTCAAACGGCATTGGCGAAAGTTAGCTCTGAAGAAACAGACTTTGCTCTAACCAGTCTAATTAGACCATTACCCATTGAAATGGAATCGCAAACCGTTGCCTACGATGGTTTGGTTGTGTTTGTTGCCTTTAGCTACTCCCAACGAGAAAAAAGTCTGCCTCAAGCTTTAAACGGGCAAATCACTTTTGAGCAATTACGTCAACTCTACACGGGTCAAATAACCAACTGGAGAGAACTCGGTGGCCCTAATCTAGCCGTCAGACTCTACATTCCCGATGAAACAGAAGCTGTACGCATCTTTGAACAACGAGTTCTGAAAGATAACCAAACCATCCAAAGCTTTAGAAAGTTACAAAGAAAGGGTGACCCACCTGACACATTTACCAATTCATGGGTTCCAGAAATTTACAGATTTCCTACCTTTAAAATGTTACGGCAGGTGATTCAGGACTTTGAGTCTGATGGGGCTGGAATGGGTGCGATCGCATTTGGCAAACTCAGCCAAGTTTTTGGTCAATGTTCTGTTTATCCCTTAGCCCTAAAAGAGGGAAAAACAGACTTTGTTCATCCTTTAATCCAAGATAATCAGCAACCCGTCAATCCCACAACGGATCTGTGTGAACATAAAGGAAGTTATTTTCCTAACCTGCAAGTTTTCCGGGACAACAGCTATCCTTTAGGGTATCCGTTAGCCGTCGTCTATCCGAGAGATAATAGTCGCCCTCCGGTTGGTGCTAAGTTTGCTGAAATGCTACGAACTCAAGAGGGTCAGCAGTTGCTCAGTAGAACTGGACTGATACCCTTGTATCCATTAGTACTCAAGTGAAATCGGTAGAAACAAAGGATTCGAGCAGCCAACATCCCGCATTAAGAGCCAAATTCGACCTTTGGCTACTGTTCGGTATTCTGCTGTATTTTTAAAGTGAGAGTGAGTTTTTATTATTTATCATGGTCGCCGATTTTTCTGGACAGACGCACGCTCAGGCCATGACCAGTCTGGGAACAGAACCTTCCTTGAAACCGATTGGTGATATCTCTGTTCCAGCCGGTTACGCAGCCCCCGCTCTTATGCAAAGCAAGGGTAAAACAGAAGATCTAGCGAAAATCTCCAAGGTAGCTGGGAAGGTTCTGCAAGACCCCTTACTGATGAGGTTACTGAGTGACCGAGTCTATAAACTGATGCTAGAAGACCTACGCCGTCAGCAGGAACGGAGTAGAAACTATGGAGGGTTTTTGTAATGACGAATAGTCAAAACCTAAATGGTAAAGTAACTCACGAACTCAACTACGTTACAGCCAATCGCTTTTATGTAGAGATTGAGAGTGAAATCACGGCATCTTTTACAGAGTGCGCGGGTTTAGGTGTCCAGGTGGATAAGGAAAGTTACTTTGAAGGCGGTGTCAACGATCAGCAGCGAATTTTTCTCAAGCAAGCCAAATTTAGTGATGTGACACTCAAGCGCGGCATTACTAATAATTTGGTCTTCTGGAATTGGCTCAATCAGATATTAGACTCCAACAGTCAAAAAGAACGTCGCAATGTGAATATTCTGGTGTTTAACCAGTCTGGAGAAACCATGCAGTGTTGGACACTGATTGGTGCTGTACCTGTGGGATGGAAAGCACCTTCGCTACAAGCTAATTCCAACACAGCCGCTATTGAGGAGCTTACCCTAGCCTACGAGGGCTTGAAGGTTGTTACTAATTCAAACAGCGGTAAGGCTAGTACCAATATTAAACGTGATGGATTGGGATATTTCCCCAGTCATTAACCTATGCCAGAATCCTCCCCAGACAACCGATTCAGTTCCAGTGATTCTCAGGGAGAGACAACCTCCTGGCAACCTCCTCTTGGTTTGCAACAGCCTTTAGTTATAGCCAATCCCTTAGGGCAAAACTTCCTGTCGCCGCAATTTCTGTCCCCTTTGGGAGCGCAGCCTCTAGGCGGGGGTAATCCTTTAGGAGCGTCTGATCAAGCCTTACCCGATTACAATCTGTCAGAGAATTTTTTCCAGGATTCCCCGTCTTTGGCTGAATCTCGGTTATCTCTGAATCCTCCAGAAGCCCCTGTGACGGCGGCGGCTACCCCAACAGCCGGGATGGATAGCACTCAAGTGAACATCCAACGCTACCCTGCGGAGACTCCTACAGTCAATGGGCATGAAAATAACCCAATCCCAGCCGCACCGGATAGCCTGAGCGAAGCGGAACGTCGTCTGCTGGGGCACGATCAGGCACAAGTTACAACCCAGGAGCTACAACTCGCTGCACCACATGATCAACTGGGAGGATCAGACACAGCACCGCTCAACCCAACGGTTGTACAACCTCAATTAGCAACAGAACCTTTGCTCCAGAGGGAAATCGCGATTCCAGAAGCCCCTGAAGTCGTTAAACCCATAAGAGAATCATCGGTTTCTCAGCCAGAACCTAGAGTTCAGATACCGGAAGTGACTGAGGAATCATCAGCGATCGCCAACGCTAACCCTAGTGTGATGCGTTCAGCCGACTTGAGCAACGTGCCATCCCCTCAGACTTCAGCCGTTGCACCGTTGCCGTCACTAGCCGCAGATCATTTGTCGGGCATTGAACCAATTGTTAGTTCTCAAGCTGAGTTGTCGCCAGTTCATGCAATTGAACCAGCTCAGGACACCGAGCTAAATACACAAGATGTCCCTAGCGTTCCCGTGCAACGCCAAGAGAATGAGGCATCTCCATATCCATTAGTTGAATCGTTACCCTTACCGAGTCAAGCCCTTCCAGACATATCCCAACCCCCTGAATTCTTAGCGCAGACTCAGGCAACGGTAGACTCGCCTCCACCGATTAACCAGCCGACTGCTGAATCCCCATCGGCGCTCGCACCCGTGTTAGTGAGTGATAGCGTGAACGTACAGCCCTCTGTGCAGCCAAACAGCGACAGCGAATCCTTAGCGATCGCAGAAACATCAGACTTACCCCAATCAACACAAGGAGCATCCGCAACAGCGGGGGAGAGTCTTCAAGAGTCAGGGATTACATCCTCTGAACCAACTGTTGTTCAAGCATTTTCAGAAACAGAGTCTTCGGCTTTAAGCCAACCCGCTGCTGCGCCCATCGAATCTCCGGTACTAACAGAGCCAGAACCTCACCAATCTTCAACGATAGGCGAACCCGTTGCTGATTCCTCAACCCCATTCGCCAAACCAGAGCTGGAAACAATCACACCGAGTTCCTCCCCTACCCTAGAACAACAGCAGCAGACAACAGAAACCCCAGGCTTGGATACAGACGCTGCGCCCAGCCATTCACAAATTGTACAGCCCCGACTAGAAAGAGAATCGTCCGCTCCCGCTGATATCACTTCCTCAACTACTCCAGAGGCGTCGTCAATTCAAAGACAGGCGCTTCCTCAAACACAGGAAACGGCACCAGGTGCGATCGCACCTACACCAGAAGAGGCGATCGCTCCCGCTGATATCACTTCCTCAACTACTCCAGAGGCGTCGTCAATTCAAAGACAGGCGCTTCCTCAAACACAGGAAACGGCACCAGGTGCGATCGCACCTACACCAGAAGAGGCGATCGCTCATTCCGACATCACATCCCCAATTGCTCCACAGGAATCTGGTATTCAAACACAGTTACTGCCGGAAACACAGGAAACGACACCAGACGCGATAGCACCTACACAAGAAGAAGCGATCGCTCCTCCCGATATCACTTCCCAAACGACTCTACAGGAATCGGGCATTCAAAGACAGGCGCTTCCTCAAACAGAGGAAATGCCACCAAGTGCGATCGCACCTCCACCAGAAAAAGCGCTCGCTCCCGTTGATATAACTTCCTCAACTACTTCAGAGGAATCGTCAATTCAAAGACAGCCGCTTGCGGAAACCGAGGAAACGGCACCAAGTGCGATCGCACCTCCACCAGAAGAAGCGCTCGCTCCCGCTGATATCACTTCCTCAACGACTCCAGAGGCATCGTCAATTCAAAGACAGCCGCTTGCGGAAACCGAGGAAACGGCACCAAGTGCGATCGCACCTACCCAGGAAGAGGTTATCGCTCCCGCTGATATCACTTCCCCAACGGCTCCACAGGAATCTGGCATTCAAAGACAACCGCTTCCAGAAACAGAGGAAACGGCACCAAGTACGATCGCACCTACACCAGAAAAAGCGCTTGCTCCTCCCGACATCACTTCCTCAACTACTCCAGAGGCGTCGTCAATTCAAAGACAGTTGCTGCCGGAAACACAGGAAACGACACCAGGTGCGATCACACCTACACCAGAAGAAGCGATCGCTCCCGCTAATATCACTTCCCCAACTGCTCCAGAGGAATCTGGCATTCAAAGACAACCGCTTCCAGAAACAGAGGAAACGGCACCAAGTGCGATCTCGCCTCCACCAGAAGAAGCGATCGCTCCTCCCGACATCACTTCCCCAACTGCTCCACAGGAATCTGGTATTCAAACACAGTTACTGCCGGAAACACAGGAAACAGTACCAAGTGCGATCACACCTACACCAGAAGAAGCGATCGCTCCCGCTGATATCACTTCCCCAACTGCTCCACAGGAATCTGGCATTCAAAGACAGGCGCTTCTGCAAACACAGGAAACACTACCAGGTGCGATCGCACCTACACCAGAAAAAGCGCTTGCTCCTCCCGACATCACTTCCCCAACTGCTCCAGAGGAATCTGGCATTCAAAGACAGGCGCTTCTGCAAAAAAAGGAAACAGTACCAAGTGCGATCACACCGACGCAAGAAGAAGCGCTTGCTCCTCCCGACATCACATCCCCAACTGCTCCACAGGAATCTGCCATTCAAAGACAGCCCCTTGCGGAAACAGCTCCAGTGCAGACGACATCTACGCCATCAGCTAGCGAGACAGAGTTACCTTCTACCATCAGCCCAGCCATAACCACAGACTCTACCCTGGTTATGCCAAAGGCTTTAGCGGATGAAGCGACACCTGTTTCCTACCCTACTGAGCCAGAACCCCTTCAGCCCACAGAAATTTCTCAACTCGACGAAAATTCGTCATTAACAGAGCCAATCATCCGACAACCTCTGTTAGAAAGTGATGCTAACTTGCAATCAGAAAGATTGCCGACTGCCAAGAATTCCGAGGAAGCACAGGAGAATTCTCCTCAAGTCTCTGCCGCCTCAGCCAATAGTCCTCCTCTTCCAACCCATCTGCTACAAACAAAAACAAACGTGACGAGAGATGAGTCCTTTAACCAGAACCAAGACGTTCCTCAGTTGCCAACTGTTTTGGAAAATTTAGTAGGAACACGCCATACATTACCCCTCATCCAACCCCTGAATCAACACTCACAACAATCGTCATCGCTCTCTACGGCATCAACTCCTGAATTCTCAAGGGAGCCATCAAAAATTGTTCAATTAATGCCAGAACCCTCACATCGGCTTGTCGTGCCAAGCACAACATCTTCATCATTACCTGAGAATGGCTTCAATCAATCTCTACAATCAACCGTAAAAGTTCCACCTGTGAGCCTTGATACTGAACCTTTGACCCTTCGACGAGCCAGTGATGTCATTCCTAAGACAACTCCAGATTTTAATCAACAAACTCAACAACTAGGGAGATCTACATATACTAGCGAGATACCCAATTCCTGGTCAAGCATTGCTGACTTACTGGAGAATACGACAACTAATTCCTCCCCAGCCTTTGGAGGAGAAACTCCCATACAAATGGCGTTTAACGATTCAAGAAACCAAGCGCCTTCGGATTGGCAAGAATCCACTCATTGGGAAAACCTAATTCCCGAATACTCCCGTTCTTCTGATGCTTCATCAACCTTCAGCCAAGAAACTTCTATCCAAAGGTTTACCACAGAAGAAACTTCGGTTCAAGATGACACTTCAGTCGCCGAAAATCCTGCACAAGATAAGGATGCTCAAGACGAAGATGAGCAAAACTTGGAGATATTAGCGCGGGAAATCTATAGTTTAGTACAGCAGAGGTTAGCCATAGAGCGAGAGCGTTATGGTCACTATTATAGAGGCTGATTATTGTAGTGAACAATTGGATTAATTGAGGAATATTTGAGGAATTAGGAGGATAGCCAAATGACACTAGAAAAAGCAAAGCTCATCGCTGTTTATCAAGGCGAGGGGGAAGACATTGAATTTATGTTTAATCCCAACCAACTGGCTTTTACTCGAAGCATGAACTTAGAGCAAGCGAAAGGAGCCTCTACAGGTAAAGGTAACAACAAAGTTAGCTTCAAACATCCAAATCCTTATTCCCTCAAAATTAGCAATATCCTGATTGATACCTACGAAACTAAAGATGGCAACGTCCTTGACACGATCAAGAAATTCAAACTAGCTGTTGAGTTTATCAACAAGGGGAATGGCAATGCTAAGGAAAAACGACCTCCTATCTATCTCTTTACCTGGGGTAAACATAATTACTTGCGTTGTTTTGTGAAAACTTTTAGCTTTAAGTTGACTCTGTTTCGCCCAGATGGTACACCAGTTCGAGCATCGGTTGATTTAGATCTCGAACAGGTAGACTTACCAAACCCCCAACCCGGTCAGCAGACACCTAGCCCCAGCACAAGCCTACGTAGAGATCAAAACCGAGAGGCTTTTTTGTCGTAGACTTATACCTCACCCTAGTCATTGACTGGCAAATCAGCTAACAGTAATTATTAGCGCTCTCCAACAAGGAATTAAGCCTGGATTAAGCTTTCTAGAGGTATATGTATGCATTATGTAGCCAAACCGAATTTAGAGATCGATGGCAAGGAAGCCTCTGATGACTTAATGGAGGACATTTTGCAAATCTCTGTTGAAGAGAGCCTCCACCTCCCAGGAATGTTTACGATCGTTATCCAAAATGCTTATTCTCCAGGAAGGAAAGAAGATAAGCCGTGGAAGCATCAAGACTTGTTTGCCATTGGCAAGCCGATCAAGATTGGTTTCTCTTCCAGCACCACAGCATCCCATGAGTTTGAGCAGGAGGAAAAAGGCTACGTTCTAGAAGGGGAAATTACAGCGATGGAAACCCACTTCACCAGTGGCTCCCAGGCTCCCGTCATTATTCGCGGGTACGATGTCTCCCATCGCCTCAACCGGGGACGCCACAACCGCTCTTTCCAAAACATGAAAGATAGTGACATTGTCAATAAAATTGCTGGGGAAGTAGGAATCCCAACGGGCACAATTGACGACACGAGTGGACCTTATGGCTACGGTGATATCAATGGTGCCAATGGCTACGTTTTTCAGAACAATCAAACCAATCTGCAATTCCTTCGGCAACGGGCGGCTCACAATGGCTTTGAGTTGTTTATTCAGAATGGCAAGCTGAACTTCCGTAAACCCAAAGTAGATCAGTCCTTGCAACTGAAGTGGTTAACAGAGTTACATAGTTTCAGTGTCCGTGTCAGTAGCGCCCAACAGGTGAGCGAGGTTGAAGTCAGGGGTTGGGACTATGACAGGAAACAGCCCATTGTGGAAACGGCAAATAGAGAAAAGGTATGGACCCAGACAGAGAATGGCAAAGGTAGTCAGACGAGTAGGAGCTTCAAAGGTCAACCTCCCACACCTAAAATGATTGTCGTGGATCAGCCCGTCTTCAGTAACGATGAGGCGAAGACAATTGCTCAAACGCTGTGTGACGAGTTAGGCGGAGAGTTTGTCCATGCAGATGCTAAGGCTGAGGGTAACCCAGAAATCCGACCGGGAAAGGTGGTGGAACTCAGAGATATGGGCAAGTATAGCGGCAAGTACTATGTCACAGAAACCCGTCACTTTTTTCACGAGCGAGTTTACACCACCGAGTTTAGTGTGCGGGGCTTGCGAGGGGGAAACCTCCTATCAATGTTGTCACCCCAAACTCCCCGCCAAGCTGGACAAACTCCCTTAGTTGGCATTGTTACCGATAACCAAGATCCGAAGAAGTGGGGTCGAGTTAGAGTCAAGTTTCCCACTCTGACTGAAGAACACGCTAGTTACTGGGCGCGAGTTGTGGGAACAGGCGCAGGATCTAACCGGGGGTTTGACTGCCTGCCGGAAATTAACGATGAGGTACTCGTTGCCTTTGAGCATGGTGACATTCATCGCCCTTACGTCATTGGTGGAGTTTGGAATGGCACAGATGCCCCACCGGAGCGGGTAGATAATAGCGTTGTGGGTGGCAAGGTGCGTCTACGAACCTTTAAAACTCGAACCGGTCATAAACTCCAGTTTGTGGATGAGGATAAAGGTGCAAGTAAGAAAGGGGTTTATATCGATACCGTCTACGGTCATCAAGTCCGCTTAAATGACACTGAAAAATTTGCAGAAATCAAAACAAGAGATGGTCATTATGTACGCTTAGATGATCAGAGCAAAAAGATTGAAATCAAAACGAGTCTAGGAGGTTTAGCCTCGATTACCATGAGTAGCCCAACGGGTGAAATCAATATCAAAGCAGGTACCCGACTCACCATCGACGCCGCGCAAATCGATATTACAGCCACAACCATCGTCAATGTTAGAGGTGCCATCATTAAACTCAATTAGAAACAGGAGTTCTTATGAGCAGACCCGCTGCTAGAATTACCGATACGGTCGCGCATCCGTTTCCCCCCGCTTTGACTGGAAGTCCCGGTAGCCTCAATGTGTTCATTGGTGGTTTACCTGCATGGCGGGGTATACCCCTAGCAGGAGCAGCCGCATTGCAATCGGCTAAGCAAGCGGCTGACATGGCTATCCGAACGGCTGAGGCAGCTACACTTGCTGCTGCGGGTACGCCAGGTGCTCCTGGGGCGAAGACGGCGGAGGAAACCACGAAGGCGACGACGGCGGCAACGATGAGCAGCGCCATTAAGGGTAGTGCAGGTGGTGCAGATATTCATCTATGTACTACACCTTTGCCCCTTCCGCCCCATGGGCCTGGTGTGGTTATTGATGGCAGCGCCACTGTTTTAATTAACAATCTCCCAGCCTGTCGTATGGGTGACACCATTGTGGAAGCTGTTGGCCCACCCAATAAAATTGTTCAGGGCTGTCCCACTGTTCTGATTGGTGGGTAGTGTCGAATTCCCACATATAACAAGTAGCCAAGATATAGATATATCTTGGCTACCCCTGAACGCTGAAATCAATTGTTTAAACAATAGTAGCAACAAAACAAATCTCAATGAGTGATTTCCTCCATTGTGCAACCGGAGACGGAGTTGCTCTAAAGTACAAGATTTAGAAGCATCGCTCCCTATGGGTAAGAATGTGGGTAATAATAAGAGTGCCTGTGGAATTTAGAAAACCCCAACTCGACCATCATCTTTAAGATAAATGGAGCGATCGCCTGGAGGACGCCCACCGAGACGCACTTCTATCCGTAGAGTTCTAGCTTTGGGTTTCAGGATATTCACCTTCAGTGGGACTCCGATCGCATCCCATACCACTACCGAGAAATTAGGTTCTGTCCTACCTCCCCGTCCAAAAGACAGCACCTGTCCCGGACGAATAGCAACAGGGTTAGTACCAGCTATTTTTTGCAACTGAACTGCACGTTGAGTCAAGTTAACAACTTCAACAGTAATGCGTTGTCCCGGTATAAACTTGATGGGCTGCTGCCCACAACTGCTACGCGCCACACAAGTCCCCGCCGTTGCAATGGGGTAGCGTTCCATCAGACCCATGAATAAAGTTGTGGTCACTAAGACAACCGATAGAAGTTTGTACATCCGAGACATAGGGGAGCGTGTCAAAAGAACACTATTGGATTTTAAATGAAAACTCTATCGTTGGGGAGAACCCCAAACAGTGAAAAACGGCTATTTGTTTACATGATTAACTCTAGCCAGCCGATAGCCTGTAGGTCATTTGTGTATTAACTCTTTAATTCTAAATTTTTTCCGGGTATCCCTCTGGCGGAGTCAAGATAGCCGCCGAAAGAGTCCGGACGGATAGAAGGACTATCGGTAAGTAATAGCGTCTCCCTGTTACAAGGAGAGGTAAGACATTGAGGATGGCCACCCTGATGGGGGGGGGTACCATCGCCTTGAGCTAGCATCGTCCCTAGCGAAGCCTGCAACGTTAGGTATTTTTGACTAGGGTATTGCTATATGTAACTAGAGTAGTAGAAAATACCCCAGAAAGTCCTTTCCTGGAAATGTGAAATGAACTTAACATTTCTGTCAGGATAGGAGAGCCGCCGAAAACTTGAAATGAATGTGAGGATGTTTACTGTGAAATCAAAAATCTTCGTTCTAGTTCTACTGGGCATGGTGACAACGCTAGCCGCCTGCCAGCCAAAAGAAGAAACACCGACGGATACCACTACTCCGGCAGGTACCATTTCCCCAGCAGAGACCCCCGCAGAAACGACTACTCCGGCAGAGACCCCTGCGACCACAACGACTCCAGCAGAGACCCCAGCAGGTACAGGTACACCTTCTCCCTAATCTCAATAATCTCTAAAACTGTCTCTCTAAGCTAGAGACATATTGTGCCAAAACCTCTAAAGCAGCCGCAGTTGGGTATTCGTGTTCTCCCCCATCTGTTGGCTGCTTTGATTTTGACTAAGCTGTACGGCCTCCAGATCAGCGATGTCTAACCAAGTTTCATTCTCCCCGGCCAGTAACCGATGGGCCGCCTCCATCATCTCCTTAGAGATATCCTTGAGGTCTTGACGGTTTTCTAAATAGGTACACAGAGCATCCATCGGGTTAATGCTACTCCCGACACCCAGTTCGGGTAAGCGAGGACGAGCTAGCTGACTGATTAACTCCGGGCGAATGCTGTAGCTGTGGGCGTCACTCAAGGATTGATGGATAGCAGTATTGTCGATTAAGTCCAGTTGTTCAGAACGCAGCTTGTATATCAGCCGCACGACGGCATCTTGAATCTTCTTTTTGCCAATCGCTTTAATTAATGCGCTTTGAGGCTCGGTAGCTTCAGAAACATCCATCTCGATTGTCCGGAAAGGACGTACTGGCAACGGACAAAATTCCCACTGAGCACGACCTCGTGCCAACTCAACTAGCACATAACCCTTATCTTCTTTTTCTTCACTGAAGTCTACCCGCTCAATGCTGCCAGGGTAAATGACAGGCGGGTCATTGGAGGGGTTGAGATTTTGATGTCGGTGGACGTGTCCCAGAGCTACATAGTCAAAGCAAGGGCGCGTCAGCATGGAAAGGGGAATTGTGAAACCCTTGCCCACTGCTAGGAAACGCTCAGCTCCTAAGTTAGCGCGGTCTGCCATTAAGTGAGCCAGAAGAACGGTTGGCACTTCTGGGTCAAGACGCCGAATTTCAGCTTCTAATACTGGGTCGAGGCGCTGGGTTAATAAATCATTGACCTCAGCAAGCGCTAAACCTTCGGTTTCTGGGCGAGTCAGGAGGGTGGAACGAGTCAGCCAAGGGAGGGTAATCACCTGGACGAGGCCGTTGACGGTTTGGATACGGTGAGTGGCGATCGCATCCCCGACGACAAATCCAGGCACACCTAAAGTACGATAGATGCATAAACTAGCCCCCCCTTGACCTTGGGAATGCTGGTCATGGTTGCCCACTAGCAGCACGGTGGGAATTTCGGCATCCACCAAGCGGCGAAACTGGCTGGCAAAGGCTTCCTGAACATAAGGGGGCGGTGTCGCATCGGGAAAGGCATCTCCTCCGAATAACACAAGATCGACAGGTTCAGAAATGGCTCGGTCAATACAGATCGAAAGAGTATTGACAAAATCTTCTAAACGTGTATTCAAACCCGTGGTGGGGTTAATCCGTCCGTGGGAAAACCCACTTCCCATGTGGATATCGGATAGGTGAAGGATTTTAATCATGCTGTTTGGTTAATTGTTCTAGAGCCTCGCTAATAACCTGCCGTTGTTGAGCGTCGTAGCCCCAGCGTTGGAGAAATGTTTGGTAGGAACCTTCTCCTGTCGCGGCACTTTCATGCAAGGCAAGAGAACGCTCTTGCACCTGAGGGAGTTTAAGCTGTTCTATGAGGTGGGTTGTTCGCGATCGCACTCGATCAGACCTTTGAGCCATCTCTTCGTTGCCCTTGCGGCGATGAGTTACAGCTTGTGCGGCTGACATTGCCAAATTTTTCACCAAAAGTTCTGCCACAATATCGGGCGATGATTGTAATGCCTGAATCACTTGAGGTGAGGGATTATCCGCTAACGTTCCCTCCGAGGTGAGGTAAGTGACAAAAAAACCTCTGGCACCGTTTTCACTTTTCACTAATTGGGCAATCGCATCAGAAATTTCTGGTGTTGATAGTTCACCCGCCGCCATTTGGGACATTAAAGACTGGGTGAATGCGATCGCTTCTTCAAAGGTTACTGTTTCAGGACTATTCACGCGGCTGCTTCTACGGGTGCGTTCTGTTCAATTTCTCATACTGTTGATGATACTCAATTGTCGCGATAATCTCTCTTGTTCAATCCCTGAGCACCATGAAGTAGGAAGCGTTTTCAGAGTTCATACTTTAAAACAGGCTTCGCGAATTAATTGGTCTATTTGTGCTGCCACCTCTGATGAGGTGCCATCCCAATAATGGGTATGGGCACCACCACCCAGACAGAATTCCCGTCGGGTACGGTTCTGATCTTCTGAAATAGAGGCAGGGCGATCGCGATCACCACTCCCAGTCGTATGTTCATCATCCCCTACAGCAGGTTTACACCACTGGTAATCGCAGATATCACTGCGCCACAAATAGCGTCCAATATAGTCCCCACTGCGGAACGTGTTGACCCAACGAGTGATTCCTAGCAGCTCCTTGGGATTTGGCTTCTGATTGTTATAAATATGCTGAGGCTTGTGTGGCTTTAGCGTCCAGGGAGATTGGTCATAGTGACGCGCCCAGTTGTATAGATGGGGAAAACTGATACCGTAAAGCTGGCGGAGTGGACAACCCATTGTGAAAAAGTAAATGGGCAGATTGCCATTCACTAACCTGTCAAGTGCGGGGTCAGTTTCACGTTTAGTTTCACGTTGGAGAAAGCGCAAGAGGTCGGCGGTGATTACAGTTCCCTGGCTATGAGCCACGATTAATATGGCATCATATCCTTGCTCATCCCGTGGATCTTTCCAGCAACAAAGGTAACGCAGCACAGAAACATAGCGGGAATAGATGCGAGCGCTTGGGTTATTATCCAGGGGGTGTAAGCGCATGTAATTATCAACATCAAGGGTGGTATCCAGTACGCTCCGGAACCCCAACAATAGCGTATCTAATCGGCCCCGAAAGGCCAATAAACTCGTTGTAGAGGCAACCAGGAATGTAGCGAATATTCCTAAAATCTCTTCAGTGATCCAGGAGTAAGCGGCAATTTGGGGGTTCAGGAGGTAATAAAGGTATCCCAAGGGAAATACAATCGCCATGCAAACAACAAAGCAGTTGCCCCACCCATTCATTAATTGGAACCCATTCGTCAGCCACTGCCCAAACAACTCAGAGACTCGATCCTCCGATTTAGGGGAACGAACTTCAGCCCAAGCCATGGGAAAAAGCGACCACAAGGCCATAAGTACGGTTAGTAAGATGCAGCCGAGTACAACGACAAAAGCTGGTGAAGCCGCAGCAATAATCAGCTGATGAATAAACTCTGGCCCTGAAAAGGAAATTGGGTTCTGATGAGGGATAGGGAACTGGAACCGTGGAGTGTAGAAGTGAGCCTTGGGTAATAAGCGAGAACCCACCCGATCAAGGGCACCTAAGAGCGTTAAAGTCACAACGATAAATAAAGCTGAAGGCACTGCCAGTGTAATACGTCCTGTCCAAGCTGCACGCTCTGCACGTTCGCGACATCCCTGATTATCTTCATTCTCAAGGTTAGGGTGGTTAGCCGTGCTTGTCCATACCGCTATGCAACCTAACAATCCTGCTGCAATTTGTAAAATAAAAAACGCACACCAGCAAAGAAACAAACCAATGTAAATCACCTCAACTGTTTTAAAGGCTGCATCGGTAATTCCTTGATGGGAATCTTGAGCAGATAACAGCAGTTTTGTGATGATTCCTGCCAAAAATACGCCTATCCATAGCGCAACTTTATCTGCATGAGGACGACGACGTGCGTACTCTCCCATGAGCAGTAACATGATGAAAGCGGATAAGGCACACCATGCAAAAGCCAGAAATCGGTAATAACCGAGCGGCATCCACGGGTTAAAACTTCCCTTGAGCAGAAAGTAACCCAGTCCTATCACCCCTAGTGCTAACAAAACAGGGGGTATAGCCCACAACCAAAAAGGTGTCTTTGGGTTAGGCCAAAATAACCCATAGGCACTCAAGGCAGCGCTAATAATCGCCAAAGAACACAGGGCAATGATGGGTAAGTATTGAGCCGGAATATTGCCTGGAAGAGTGATGGGCGCTATTAACAGCAGGTACAGATTCAGAATCGGAATAAGCATAGACAGCACTTGCGCTGCTGCGGCTTGCGTCTTGCTATACCACTTCCACCCTGTATTTTTATACTCCTTGTCAGCCGACTCCACCGCATGAACGCCGAGACTGCTCAAGTGAAATAACAGTTGATAAAATTCTCCCAGAATACGGACAAAGCCAGTACCCAATCGAGAGAGATCGGCCCAATACATTTCGTAGATATGTACATCGGGTTGAGGCTGATTTCCTTGTCCGAGACGTGAACCCTCCAGTCGCACAGTCTCGTAAGTCGATTTCACCCCCTCACCTTTGTATTGATGTACCTGCTTCCAAATAAATTCATGACCATTATGATCCAGCGTGTTTTCAATATGGGTCAAACACTCTGTATGGTTTGGCTGAGCATCGGGAATTTGATCACAGTTTTGCAGCTGTTCGGCTCGAATGGGGTTCTGTTTAGGTGCTGGCTCAAGCTTAGGTGGATTTTGAGACACAATCACTGGACGAACCCCAATCCGCAGGGTGCTTTCTTCAAAAGGGGTATATTGAATCTGCTTGTCAGTCGGCTTGGAGTTTAAAAGAAGATTTGCCATCGCTCGTGCAGAATCATGGGGTGATTGATCGGCAACACCGTGAACGGCAATAACGGCGATTTTGGGTTGACGTTGACTTGGAGCTTCCCCCATTGCATTCCCTCTGTGTTTTTTATATCTGTTAGTGGTTTTAACGGCGTATTTATGCTTATCTTCCTTCACTCTTACGAGGAGCTTTGGAGAATATTGACTTCTCCAATCCCTGCTCTAAAATTTCCGCAATAGATACAAAAATTAAAGTGGGTCGTTATCGGCTGTCTCCAATTCTTAGAGCATCATATTATTTCCGTTAACACTGGATTTAACTTAGATTGAAGTGCAAAAACTCTGCGCCCCTTGGCGTGACCCTTTGCGACCTCTGCGTTAAAAAAATCTAGTATTTCAATGCCAGATGAAATGACCACGTATCAGTAATAAACCTTCTGCCTTCTGCCTTCTGCCTTCTGCCTTTTCCTATATCCTCAGGATATAGAGGAAATGGGCGGCGAGACGGCGATTGGTAATTTAAACCAGAATGTTGTCCCTTCTCCCAAACAGCTATTAACACCAATTTCGCCACCGTGTGCTGTTATGATTTGACGACACAAATAAAGCCCTAAACCTAAACCAACAGAGTGACGTTTTTGTTGGCCTCGAAAATATAAATCAAATAGTTTCTCACATTGCTGTGGACTCATCCCCACACCATTATCCATCACTGTGCAGCGCACCCAATCGCCTTCTAACTTCGCCTCCAACTTGATGTTTAATCCAGGTGGGTTGTGATTCAGCGCATTAGCGATCAAGTTTTGATAAACTCGCGATAGTTGTAAGGGATCGGCATTAACGAGGGAAAGTTCGTTGGGGATGAGATTGGTGAGAGTCGCCTGTTCTTTGGTGAGCATGGGTTGCAAGTCGGCGATCGCCGATTGAACCAACAAATTTAGTTGTAACGGTTGGCAGTGAACCACAACTCCCCGGACTTCAGCGGCGTGGGTTTCAATCAGGGAGTTGATCAGCTCTAGTTGGCGCTCGCTACTTTCGGCAATTCGCTCTAGGATAGAACGAGCAACCGATACCTTTTCTCCCGGCTGTTTGAGCAAATTCCTTAATACCATTAATATCCCCAATACAGGATTCCGCAAGTCATGCGAAACCGCCTGGAGAAACACACGCAACTGCTGACGGGATTCAAATTCTCTCTGTTGGAGTCGTTCGTATAAGTACACCCCAAGGTTGCAGATAAAGCAAAGCCAGAAAAAGCTCAAAGCTACTTGGGCATTAACAACTGATACGGGTATTCTTTTAATATCAGGGTCAACGAGACCAAAAACCAGATTCATACTAAAGTAGTAGCCCACCGCACCCACCTGCGAAATGAGGTGGAGAGTCCAGCGCACTGGTATCAGTGTCGCTTGAATGGGAAACATCATGAACCAAGAGAGAGTATTGAGTTGCGCTTCTCCTCGCAACGTGGCTTGGATTTGTGAGAGCAAGGTGATAGACCAAGATAAGCCTAAAAAAAGGACTTCTGGATAACGACGCGCTTTTTTGATTCTCAGTAAAGTCAAGCACAGCAGGACGCATAACTCTGTGGCTGCAAAATCGATTAGCCACGTCAATATTTGTGCCTGACTCACGGCATCCCTCGGATCACCTGTGGCATTAACCGTTGCTGCGGCGAACAGGCTCATGATCACAAACGTGGGATAGGCAATCAGGGTAATCCACGCCGCCAAATGCAGTCTTTCTAAAAGAAAGCGGTGCCGCCACTCTTTGTATTCGTCTGTGATCGTGTCAGTCTGAATTTTTCTTAAATGCGTTGCAATGTGTTTGATTAACCACGTTTTTGCTATTGCCTTGAGAGGTACATTCAGCTGCATCTTACCAGGAAAATAAGGGGATTTGATTCGATGCTAATGTCCGACTTGAATACTCATCTTAGGCTCAAGTTCGGTAATCGCAAACCTAACCTTAGTAAGGGTGAAGGTTAAAGATTCAACAAGTATGAAATATACTTTTTCCTCTGTTAGCAATAGCTAATGATTTTGTGCCTTTGTTAAAAGGGTGGACTCAGCTTTTCCAATTTTACCAAAGTTGTTTTAGGAAGGCATTATACCCTGTCCTCACCCTCATCTCCCGCACCTTGCTCCCTGCCCATAACCGCAGATTTAGTAAGGAGATGGGGTTTCCAGACGGGAAGAATTTTATGAAGAACCCATTCCTACTAAGAAATTTATCTGTTCCCAGAGTCTGTGTTCCTGGAAATCAGAAATGACCATAGCCGCCCCCACTGCCGAGAGGACATTGGGGTCATAGGTAGAAGCAACGCCAATCGTATAGATTCCGGCTCCTACAGCCGCCTGGATACCGGAGGGGGAGTCTTCAAAGGCAATTGCCTCTGTTGCAGAGATGCCTAACTGATTAAGGGCAAGCTTGTAACAGGCGGGATCAGGCTTGCCTGCTGTTGCATCTTCTCCAAGTACAACGGTATTAAAGGTATCTGCGAGCTTTAACACCTTGAGTAAAAAGTTGACATTTTCAGCAGGTGCATTGGTAACAACAGCTTTTTGTAAACCCTGAGCCTCAATCCATGCCAGCAGATCGAGCAGTCCAGCCAGGGGAGTCAGGCTCAAAGCAATTTCTCGAAAGCGAGCTTCCTTGCAGTCAGCCAATTGGCGTCCAGCCTCAAACGATAGCTGTGGTAACAAATCCTGAATAATGAGAGGGTTAAGCCGTCCGCTAATCTTGGCTTTATAAAATATGCGATCGATTTCCATCCCATAGTCTCGTAAAATTTCCTGCCAACTTTGGTAGTGCAGGGGGTCAGTGTTCACGAGAGTACCATCCAGGTCAAAGAGAATTGCTTTGAGCATGTTCTGAACGAGAAAATTGAGCTTTGTTCTACAAGAAAAGCCGACGCTCTAAATAATAATTGCCCCTGGCGTGATGGAGTGTTTCATTTTAATGATGGGTTCTAGCGAAGCAACTGAGGATAAATCTGTCGCCATGCTAATACAGAAAAGACACTAATCCACAACAGCAACCACATTAATTCTAAGAACCAGTATCCCGGTAACCCTAAAGGCCAGCGCAACAGGTCAATGATGGACGCTAAAGGCAAAACTCCTGCTATGTTACCGAGAACGGGTGGTAGTGTGGTACGAGGAAAGTAAGTACCGCAGAGCGTAAACATGGGAACGATGAACAAGAAAATCGGCACATTAATTTGATCGATGGTTCGCACCGTTCCCGCCGTACACAATCCCATCACTGAAAAAAGTAAGCTTCCCAATATGAGTAAAGGCAGAGATATGAGAAAATGCCAACCAGAGTAGAGTCCCCACCCAACAGCCACTAAACCTGTTAAAACACCTGCGATTGTCCCTTTGGTAGCTGCCCATAGCCAATCCCCTAAGAAGACTTCCGTGAAACTTAAAGGGGCTGTTAGTAAAGCTTGCCAAGTTTTTTGATAACTTAGGCGGATAAAACTCCCAAATGCCCCTTCAAAGAAGGACTGAAATAGCACCCCAATCGCCATCATTCCCGGCGCAATAAATTTTAAATAGGGAATCGTTTGACCGTTGTAGGGGACATCTCCTACAAGAGGGGTTAAACCATACCCAAAAGCCACCAGATAAAGTACAGGTTCTGAAATGGGTAGCAAACTATTGATGAGCCAAGTTTTTTGGTAAACCCTAGCATGTCGATGCCAAACCGAGTAGACTCCCCAAGGAGTTACAGCAATTCCTTTCATATGAAGTATGAAGTGTAAAGTGTGAAATATGAAGTGTGAAACTAATTACGGGCTTTTCCTGTTTTCAGGCTTAATCCTTGACACTTCATGCTTTATTCAAGTGATTTTCCCGTTAATCGTAAGAACACATCTTCTAAATTAGTGCGGCGACGTGTCAGGCGTTCGGGTGCAGTAGCACTGAGTTGTTCCCACATTGACTGCGGATTGTTTACAGGTAATCCAATCAAGTGACTGTTGCCAAAGGGACGATACCAAGTTCCTGCCTGAGTCGCCAATTGTTGCAGAGTTTGTTCATCAATGCCCTCAATTTCAACCACTTCTCGACCCACCGTGCGCTCAATCAGTTCTTCTGGAGTGCCTTGGTCGATCATTTTACCCTGCTGAAGTAAAATCAGGCGATCGCACAATCGTTGCGCTTCATCCATGTAGTGTGTGGTCAACAACACTCCACAGCCACTCTGTTTGAGTTGGCTAACCAATTTCCAAAAGTCTTGCCTCGCATCCGGGTCTAGTCCAGTGGTTGGCTCATCCAAAAACACCACTTGAGGATTGTTAATCAAAGCCCGTGCTAAAACTAAGCGCCGCTTCATGCCGCCAGACAACTCATCTACACGATTGCTGCCATAATCTTGCAGCGCTACCTGAGCGAGTAATTCACCCGCCCGCTGGCGTGCGGCTTTGCCAGTGATGCGGTAATGATGGGCAAAGTAAACCAAGTTCTCAAAGACCGTAAAATCCGGGTCGAGATTATCTTCTTGAGTGACAATTCCCATCGCTGCACGGGCGATGCGACCTTGAACCTGTACCTGATGTTGCCCTAGTTGGACAAACCCCCGGCTGGGAATCACAGAACCATACAACATTCCCACGGTTGTTGTTTTCCCCGCACCATTAGGGCCAAGAAGACCTAGAATTTCTCCAGGATTGAGAGTAAAGTTAACGCCTTGAACCACCTGTTTTTGACCATAGGTTTTCCATAGGTCATAGGCTGTCAGTGCCATCGGTTGGGTGATTGGGCGTGGAGATGCAAGTCTCATACGTTTTTAGCTGTTAGCTCTCGGCTTTAAGCTTCTTTCTGATTGTACTACAACATGTAATTAATCATATATTGTCTAATTAAAATCTCTGCTGAGTGTGAAAATTGCCAGAGTTTAAGATCAACGTTACTGACAGGACATAAAAAGATAGCCCCCTTTTTCAAGGGGGCTTGTTCATGATGCGTAAGTCTTACCTAACCCTACAATAGGGATTCAAGAACACACTTCATCCAACTGGTTCATCCAACTGGTTGATTGACAAAACCTTAACGCATTCCCAACAAAATTAGCGTCTGGGTCAAACCAAAGGTTAGTTGATTGACAAACACCGCTCACGGGTTAGGCAATCACCAGGTAACACCAGATGCTAAGTTTTAATTAGCTGCGTTCCAGATTTTTCAGCTAGGGTTTGACCTTATTCCTTATTAGTGACTTTATTAATCAGGTCTTTCGCTCCGTCTAATAAGCCGTTATCGTTAGAAGTCTCTTCTTCGTAAACTTTCAAATCCTCTTCATAAATTTCCTCTAGACCTTGTTTGGGATCGCTACTAATTTCCTCTGTTATTGCATCGTAAGACTCTTGCGGAGGTGCATCTGGAAGCCCTAGCCCCTCATTCTGGGTGTAAGCGCGATTGATGCTCTTGCCTCCCGCTTGGCTAATAATTTTTTGTTGTACCTGTAAGGGTTGACCCGCTAAAGCAGGTTGATTGGCAAAAATAAATAAACCTGAAACGCTCAATAAGCCCATTAAACCAAACAGTAAAATGCGTTTGCCTAAGGCTCCCCAAACTGTAGAAAAAAGCTGCTGCATATAAAACTCCCTTTTTTCGTAGGATTCTAAGATTCACAAGGAAAAATGACGAGCGATGCTGTCTTGAGGCTTAAAAACCCCAAAATAAAGCCCTGGAAGATCCTACGATTCTGGCAGTAATCATCTCTTCTGCCCAAAGATACATTCAAGCCATTTCGATAGTTACAAATTTTTACGGCCTGAGGGACAGCTAACTATAAGAGTGTTGGCTTCAAAGCTTCTGGTTGCATCGTTTGCTCAAAAGCATTCAGTATTAATTCAGGAATTGCTCGTGGTCGCATAGCTTTTGTGTCTACCCAAACCCACAACGCCTCAGCCGTTACGAGTAGTTGTTCCTCACCTTGCTGGCGGATTTCGTAACGCCGGATGGCACGCGGCCCTCGTACTTGTTGCAGCCAGGTTGTGACTTCTAAAGTATCACCCGCTACGGCTGGGCGCAGATACTCTATTTCTATCCGTCGCATGACAAAGACGCAACCCAGTTCTTCGTAACGCTTGTGACCGAACCCAAGAAACTCCGAATGCTCGATCGCCGCCTGCTCTAGATAGTGCTGATAGACTGCATTATTGACGTGTCCTAAGGCATCCATTTCGTGATACCTAACCCGTAGCCGAGAGGTAAATTTCTGTGTCATTGGGCTAATATTCTCGTGACTCGGTTAGCTACCTAGAAGCTACTCAAAGTTGTTGTCAGCCAACTCCCCTGACAGAGCGAACCGGATAAATCAAGGGCACAACAGACTGTGCCCCTATAGTAATCTGATCTGGTAACAATCAGGGAGTAACTTCCGGTAGTTTGCAACAATCGCAGGACTATCGTTAGGTGGCTTTTACCAAAACTGAATCTCCTTCAATCTTGGCGTTGTAAGTGGACAGAGGCTTCTTCGCCTGCCCTTGGAGAACTTTGCCATCAAGACTAAATTCAGCTTGATGACAGGGACAGACAAAGGCGTTCTTACCGGCCTTCCATTCGACGGTACAACCTTTGTGTGTACAGATAGGATTAACCGCCGCAATAGCCTTTGGGTTAGCGGAGTTGCTGACGACAAGCACAGAACCTCCAGCAAACTCTTTATTGAGAAGTTGACCCTTTTGGTTTAACTCGGCAACAGTGCCAACAGACTGAAATCCATCAGTCCTTTTGGACAGCGTGGGGGATTCCGATTTTTCGGTTTTGGGAGAACAGGCTGTAAGGGCAACAGGTAAGGAACTGGCGAGTCCACCAATCCCCACCCACATCAAAAACTCACGACGGTTCATAGATAGTTGTTCGTTATTTGCGGAAAAAGTCTCTTAATTAAGAAGAAGAGGTTTCCTCCATCCCCTCTCATCCTTGATAACTTTCGCTCTGGCCAACTGTAAAGAATAGGCTGAAAGTCTCGCTGAAAAGGAAATTTCAGTCAATGGGATTGCTTAAGGGGCACCAGCCTTGCTGCTCACTCTGATACCCTGAATCTACCGAACAACTAGGAAAAAAATGAGTAGTGGGCTTGGCGTACACAGTTGTGTCATGATTTGTCCTGGCATCCATGAACCACAACTGACTCAGGATTTTTTAGAAGCATTGCAACGTGACGAAACCCATCATTTATCGAGTGGCTGGACGAAAAAGGTTTTGATATTTCCGACTCAGGACTATCCAGCTTACTCCGCTATGCATATTTTGCAATTTTTGCAGCACCATACCAGTCAAACGACGCCAGTCATTTTTATCAGTTTCAGTGCTGGTGTGGCGGGTGCCATTGGTGCCGCTTGGGGGTGGGAGTTGTTGGGCGGTAAGGTAAAAGCTTTTATGGCGTTTGATGGTTGGGGTGTTCCTTTATACGGCAATTTTCCCCTTTATCGGGTCAGCCATGATTACTTTACCCACTGGAGTTCAGCCCTACTAGGTGGTGGGGCAGAGAGTTTTTATGCTGATCCAGCGATTGAGCATCTAGACTTGTGGCGATCGCCTGATCGTTGCCCAGGTTGGTGGCTTGGGCGCACAGCCGCAGATAATGCTGAACCCACAAAGCACACTACTGCCGCGCACTTTGTCAACCAATTATTGCAGCTTCATCGGGTCTCTACATAACAACCCCGCCGCAGGCAGGAGCGGGGCAACTGTCAAATTTTCGTCAACTAGAACTTATCATTACCGACACAAAAGGATTGTCTGCTCACAGATAGATATTTTGATTACAGCCTCTTGTGTGAAAAATAAAAGTTTCTTACGCAACAGTCTAGTCGGTAGACATTTCACCTAAACTCTTAATACGAACTTTAGGGTTGCAGATGATTGTTACGTTGGTCAGCTTGAAGGGAGGTGTCGGAAAAACCACCTCCGCCATCCACATTGCCGCCTATCTCCAAAAGAAAGGTCCCACTCTCCTAATTGATGCCGACAAGAATCGGTCTGCTTTGGTTTGGGATCGGGAAAGTCAACTTCCCTTTAAGGTGGTGAGTGAGGCTGCTGCCCCCAAATTTGTGAAACAGCATCAATATATAGTGATTGACACCCAAGCCCGTCCTTCTCATGAAGAATTGAAGGATTTGGCGGAGGGGTGTGACTTGATGATTCTGCCCACCACCCCCAAGGCGCTTGATATGGATGCCCTGACTAAGACGGTGGAACTCCTAGATGGGTTGAACGCCAAATTCAAAATCCTCTTGGCTCAAATCCCTCCCCGTAGTTCGGTGGCGCGTAACATTCGGAAGTCTTTGGAAGAGTCGGGTCTAGATGTGTTTAAAGCCGAAATTCCTCGGCTGGTTGCCTTTGAACGCGCACCCATGAAGGGGGTGTTGGTGAAAGATTATCCCGATGCGCGATCGCAAACGGCCTGGGAAAGTTACGAAGCCTTAGGAAAAGAGATTCTGCCATGAGGAAAAGGCAGGATTTAAAAGGCTGATGTGGCTTAAAATGGCATAATCCTCTGTCCCGGCCTGCAAAAGCCTCTTCCCTTGCAACTTAAATGCTGATTTGTTGACTGCATTTCTACACGGGTATGCACTCAACAACGGAAATCCAAGCGATCCCCAATCTGACATCGCTACCGTACCGCAAACTCTTTTGTCGAATTGCTCAAAAGCAACTCGACAGGGATCGCTACCCCTATTAAACTGAAATATTAACTAAAGGTCAGTTACACAGCATACAATACAAAACTTAATATAGAACATTCATTATGGTGAGAGGTTATTCCGTGCGTACCCCAAGCATCTCCAAGACACAGACCCCAAGACCAATTCATTGCATCACTCGGCAGACGGGTGCATATGCCTTAATTGATAGCCTTAAGCGTCATGGCGTTGAGCATATTTTCGGCTATCCGGGCGGAGCGATTCTGCCGATCTATGACGAGCTATACCTCTGGGAAGCCAGAGGTGATATTCAGCACATCTTAGTGAGACACGAGCAGGGAGCTGCCCACGCCGCTGACGCTTATGCCCGTGCGACAGGTAAAGTCGGCGTTTGTTTTGGCACCTCAGGCCCCGGCGCAACGAACCTAGTGACCGGCATTGCCACGGCTCACATGGACTCGATCCCGATGGTAATTATAACCGGTCAGGTAGGCCGTGCATCGATCGGCACTGATGCCTTCCAGGAAACCGATATCTATGGAATTACGCTGCCGATTGTCAAGCACTCTTATGTCGTGCGTGACCCCAAAGATATGGGACGGATTGTCGCTGAAGCCTTTCTAATCGCCAGTACAGGTCGTCCGGGACCCGTCCTAATTGATGTGCCGAAGGATGTTGGCTTAGAAGAATTTGACTATGAGCCAGTAGAACCGGGTACGGTTCGGTTAGTGGGCTATCGTCCAACGGTCAAGGGTAATCCTCGTCAAATTAACCAAGCCCTGAATCTGATTCGTCGGGCAAGGCAACCCCTGCTTTATGCCGGAGGTGGGGCTATCACCTCTGGGTCTCATCCTGAATTGCGGAAACTGGCGGAAATCTTCCAAATTCCCGTGACAACCACGCTGATGGGTAAGGGCGCATTTGACGAATCCCATCCTTTAGCTTTAGGAATGCTGGGGATGCATGGCACCGCCTACGCCAACTTTGCCGTGAGCGAGTGTGACTTGCTGATTGCAGTGGGTGCGCGGTTTGATGACCGAGTAACCGGTAAACTCGATCAATTTGCTTGTCACGCCCAAGTGATTCACATCGATATTGACCCCGCTGAGGTTGGGAAAAACCGAGCGCCGCAAGTGCCGATTGTGGGGGATGTACGGCAGGTATTGATGGACTTGTTGCGCCGGCATGAGGAATTAGCCATTCCACCGGAACCCAGCCAAACCCGGGAGTGGCTGGCACGGATTAACCGTTGGCGTGAGGACTACCCTTTGCAGGTACCTCAACATGCCGATAGTTTGTCGCCTCAAGAAGTGATTGTAGAATTGGCGCGTCAGGCACCGCAGGCTTACTACACAACCGATGTGGGTCAACATCAGATGTGGGCCGCGCAATTTTTGAAAACGGGGCCACGCCGCTGGATTTCTAGTGCGGGCTTGGGTACGATGGGTTTCGGCCTCCCGGCGGCGATGGGGGTCAAAATCGCACTGCCGAATGAGCAGGTGATTTGTGTCGCTGGGGATGCCAGCGTTCAGATGAATATTCAAGAACTGGGCACCTTGGCGCAGTACGGCATCAACGTGAAGACGGTGATTATTAACAACGGCTGGCAGGGGATGGTGCGTCAGTGGCAAGAGGCGTTCTATGGGGAACGCTATTCCTGCTCCAATATGGAGGCAGGAAAGCCGGACTTTGTGAAGTTGGCCGAGGCTTATGGCATCAAGGGCATGGTGATTAAGAGTCGGGATGAATTGAAGGATGCGATCGCACAAATCCTAGCTCACGATGGCCCCGTTGTAGTGGATGTCCATGTCAAGAAAGACGAGAACTGTTACCCCATGGTGGCTCCAGGCAAGAGCAATGCACAGATGATTGGTTTGCCAGAACGTCCCAAACTCGATAAAGCGATCGAGTTAGTCTATTGCACCAACTGTGGGGCTAAAAATGTGGCAACGAATAACTTCTGTCCGGAGTGTGGCACAAAAATCTAAGTTGACTCTGCTTAAGTCAGCCTAAAAATCAACAATTCCCTGCACACAAGCAGGGTTTTTTTTGCTCATTTGCCCTTTCTAATCAGGGTACGGGGAAGGGGAAATACAAGAAACAACTTTTTGTCGAATGAGCTAGACAAGATAAAAGATACTTGCCCTACTTTGACCTCATGCCAGAATTTTTTACAACCTTTTCGAGTACAGTCGGGTTCATTCCCCACGGACACTGCTATCTCTGGAAGCCAGGGTTAGTTTGGCTCCATGTCGTAAGTGATTCTCTGATTGCGCTAGCCTATTATTCAATTCCATTGATGCTGGTCTATTTCGTCCGCTCTAGACGAGATGTACCGTTTGACTGGATTTTTCTGCTGTTTGGCACTTTCATTGTTGCCTGTGGCACGACTCATGTGATGGAAGTATGGACACTCTGGCACCCTACCTACTGGCTATCTGGGTTGATCAAAGCCATTACTGCCTTTGCCTCTCTAGCGACAGCGGTGTTACTAGCACAATTGCTTCCTTTCGCACTAGCTCTTCCAAGCCCTGCACAACTGGAGGCGACAGCTCTTTCGCTAAAAAACGAAATTACTGAGCGAAAGAAAGCAGAGGAAGCCCTACAACGAGTAAATGAAGAGCTAGAATCGAGGGTCGCACAACGAACCGCCTCCTTAGCTTTAACCAACTCCTCCCTGCAAGCTGAAATTAGCGAGCGCTTTCGAGCAGAGGAAGCCCTACGCAGGAGTGAAGAGCGTCTGCGCCTCGTGTTGCAGAATATGCCTGTAATGCTGGATGCCCTTGATATTGAAGGAAACGTGATTATCTGGAATCAAGAATGTTCGCGGGTAACAGGATATTCGGCGGCGGAGATTATTGGCAACCCCACAGCGATGGAATTAGTGTATCCCAATGCTGCCTATCGTCAGCAGATGATTACCAAATGGGCAGAGCAGGGCAATTGCTACCGCAATTGGGAATGGGACCTCACCTGTAAAGATGGCAGTATCAAGACAATCGCTTGGTCGAATCTCTCAGAGGAGTTTCCGATTCCAGGCTGGGCAGCTTGGGGCATTGGTATTGATGTCACTGACCGCAAACAGGCTGAAGAGGCGTTGCGGCAAGCCAATCAGGAATTAGAAAACCGGGTGGCTCAACGCACAGAAGCCTTGAAGAAGAGCGAACACGCCCTTGTCGAAGCCCAACACCTCGCCAATTTGGGAAACTGGTCGTTTGATGTCCTCACTCAGGAGAGTGCTTGGTCTGATGAAGTCTTCCGAATTTACGGACTTGACCCCACCCAACCCGAACCCACCTACGAGCAGCATTTACAGATCATCCATCCAGATGACGTAGAACTGTTCCAGCGTAATGTGGAACTTTGTATCACTCAAGGCAGAGCCTACGAGCATGAAATTCGGATTTTTCGACCCGATAGCGCAACGGTAGCGACGCCAGGAGCGTCTAGTTCCATGCGATATACCTTGAGGAGGGGAAGGGCTGTGTTCAATGAACAGGGGCAAGTGGTTAAGCTGTTTGGCACCGTGCAGGACATTAGCGATCGCAAACTTGCAGAGGAGGCCCTACAACAGGCGAAAGTTGCCGCAGAAGCGGCCTCCCAAGCCAAAAGCACCTTCTTGGCGAATATGAGTCACGAACTGCGTACCCCCCTCAACGCGATTCTTGGCTTTTCCCAATTGATGAATCGCGATACTAACCTCAGTCCCGAACAACAGGAGAATCTCAGCCTGATCACGCGCAGTGGCGAACACTTGCTCACCTTAATCAACCAAGTCTTAGATTTAGCCAAAATTGAGGCAGGACGCACTACCCTCAACGAAACTGCCTTCGACTTAATTCAGCTACTTGACGACTTGGAAGATATGTTCCAACTCAAGGCGCAGGAGAAGGGATTGCACTTGATTTACGATCGCCCTACAGCCTTCGGCATCCCTTCGGGCGGGCGCTGCGCTACGCGCAATCGCTGTGATGACGTTCCCCAATATGTGCGTGCGGATCAAGTCAAATTGCGTCAAGTCTTGATGAACCTGCTTTCTAACGCGATTAAGTTTACCCAAGAAGGCGGTGTTTCGTTGCGGGTGGCTCGTCGTCAGCGAAACCAAGTCAGTACTCCGTCGTCAGGAGCAGAACAACCGATTCAGGAGCGAGGACAACTGACACTTTACTTTGAAATTGAAGACACAGGTCCCGGCATTGCCCCTGAGGAGTTAGATAAACTCTTTCAAGCCTTTGTGCAAACCCAGACGGGTGCTGAATCACAGCAAGGGACTGGCTTAGGGCTGATTATTAGTCGGCAGTTTGTTAAACTGATGGGCGGCGACATAACTGTCAGCAGCTCTTTGGGGCGCGGCACCACTTTTAAGTTTGATATTCATCTGGGCGTAGTGGATGCCACCGCCATCAAAACCAAGCCACCTACACGCCGAGTCATTGCTTTACAGCCCAACCAACCAAGTTATCGCCTCCTGATTGTGGACGATCGCTGGGATAACCGCCAACTGCTGATCAAACTGCTCAATCCCCTTGGCTTTGAAATCAAACAAGCAACCAACGGCATTGAAGCGATTGAACTTTGGTCGAATTGGGAACCGCACTTAATCTTTATGGATATGCGGATGCCAGTGATGGATGGCTACGAAGCAACCAAACGAATTAAAGCCACAACCCAAGGTCAAGCTACAGCAATTGTCGCCCTGAGTGCCAGTAACTTTGAGGAAGCACGATCTGTTGTCTTTTCTGTTGGTTGCGACGACTTTATCCACAAACCTTTCCGAGAGGCAGACATCTTTGACGCCCTGCACAAACATCTTGGAGTGCGCTACGTTTACGATGAACCCCCCATAGAACCGAATTCAACCCCAACTCAGACTCTGACTCCAGAAGCTATAGCTGCCTTACCTGCCGATTGGTTGGCATCCTTAGAGAAAGGCGCAATTGAGGGCGATTTAGATTTAATCCTAATCCAAATTGAACAAATCCGCTCTCAAAATGACGCTTTAGCCAACGCTCTAGCTTCTTTAGCTAAAAAGTTTCAGTTTAAGCAACTACTAACCCTAATCCAACGAAAAATGAATTAGATATGAGCCAAGAGCCATATACTCCATCAAAAGAGAGTATTTTAATTGTTGATAATACTCCGGCTAATTTGCAACTTTTAGCTCAGATGTTATCTGAGCAAGGCTATAAAGTAAGGATGGCACAGGATGGAACAATGGCTCTGATGTCTGTCGAGTCATCTCCCCCTGACCTGATTTTGTTGGACATCATGATGCCCCAACTAAACGGCTATGAAGTTTGTTCTAGATTAAAAACTTCTTCTCAAACCAAGGACATTCCCATTATCTTCATTAGTTCTTTGAATGAAGTATTTGATAAAGTCAAAGCGTTTGAAGTAGGTGGAGTGGACTACATCACCAAACCCTTTCAAGTCCAAGAGGTTTTGGCTCGTGTCGAGCATCAGTTACACATCCGCCGACTTTCTCAGCAATTAAGCGAGCGAAATGCACAACTGGAGACGGCAAACCTGGCACTGAAAGACGAAATTCAGGAGCGCCAGCAGGTTGAAGAGTTGCTGCGTTCTACGCTTAAGTCTTTAGAAGTCAAAGTTCAGGAACGTACAGCCGAGCTAACTAAAATTAACCAATCCCTACAAATTGAAAACGCTGAACGAAAACAAGTCGAGTCAGAACTGAGGAAATTCTTCAAAGATTTGTCATATCTCAAATTTGCTTTAGATGAAGCCGCTATTGTAGCCGTTACTGATGCTAAAGGAATCATCACCTATGTTAATGATAAATTTTGCAATATTTCTCAATATTCCAGAGAAGAAGTTATTGGAAAAACTCATCGTCTTATTAATTCTGGATATCATCCCCAAGAATTTTTTAAAGACCTTTGGACAACAATTTCGGCAGGTAAAGTTTGGAAAGGAGAAATCAAAAATCGAGCTAAGGATGGAACGTATTACTGGGTTAATACTGTTATTGTTCCGTTTCTAGATGACCAGGGGAAACCGTTCCAATATTTAGCCATCCGATTCGACATCACCTCCCGCAAGCGGATGGAGTTAATGCTTCAACTAACACAATTTTCTGTACAACAGGCATCCGATTCGATTTTTTGGGTTGACTCGGATGCCAAAATATTACGTGTTAATAAGGCAGCTTGCCACTTGTTAGGCTATTCAGAAGCAGAATTGCTGTCTCTGAGCGTACCCGATATCGATGTAGACTACCAGGCTGACATTTGGCAAGTTCACTGGCAGGAACTTAAAGAACACGGCAGTTTTACATTTGAGTCTCGCCACAAAAGGAAGGATGGAACGATAACACTCACTGAAGTTAATGCCAACTTTTTAGAATTTGAGGGCAAGGAATACAATTTCGCTTTTGCACGCGACATCACTGAGCGCAAACTCACCCAACTCAAGCTGATTCATACCGAAAAAATGTCCAGCCTCGGACAACTCATTGCTAGTGTCGCCCACGAAATCAATAACCCTGTTAATTTCATCGGTGCCAACCTCAGCCATGTAGATGACTATACGCAGGATTTACTGGCTTTAATTGACCTTTATCAGCAGGGCTACGTCCACAGTTCTCCTGAAATCCAAGACAAGATAGAAGAGATTGACTTTGATTTTTTAATAGAGGATTTGCCTAAGACTTTGTCTTCAATGAAGATGGGGGCTGAGCGCATTTATGAGATTGTGCTGACGTTGCGGAATTTCTCCCGGCTTGATGAAGCGCAAATGAAATTCGTCAGCATTCATGAGGGAATTGATAGTACTTTATTGATTTTGCGCGATCGCCTGAAAGAAACACATGATCATCCGGCTATTTCTATTATTAAGGAATACGGCAACTTACCTTTAGTCGAATGTTATGCCGGACAGCTAAATCAGGTATTTATGAATATCCTGAGCAATGCGATTGATGCCCTGTGTCAACCCGACCCGGATGATTCACCAGACGGGATTGAAAACCACCTTCCTACTATTACAATCCACACAAAAATAAAAGACAGTAATTGCGTGGAAATCAGTATTCAAGATAATGGACGGGGGATGACTGAATCTGTATTGGTACAACTGTTTGACCCCTTCTTTACCACTAAAGAAGTGGGTAAGGGGACAGGCTTGGGATTATCCATCAGCTATCAAATCGTCGTAGAAAAGCATGGGGGGAAGCTGCAATGTATCTCTGCGCCTGGGCAAGGGGCAAAGTTTCTTATTGAGATTCCCATCAGGCAAAGTAGTCAGTCTTAACTGAAGTGAGTACTCTCTTTAATCAAGGGCAACATCACAGTAAACGTTGTATGCTCTTTAAGAACGCTTTAAGCAATTATTGCCCTAATCGAACCACAAACGAATTAGATATGAGCCAAGAGCCATATACTCCATCAAAAGAAAGTATCTTAATTGTTGATGATACTCCGGCTAATTTGCAACTTTTAGCTCAGATGTTATCTGAGCAAGGTTATAAAGTAAGGATGGCACAGGATGGAACAATGGCTCTGATGTCTGTCGAGTCATCTCCCCCTGACCTGATTTTGTTGGACATCATGATGCCCCAACTAAACGGTTATGAAGTCTGCTCTAAATTGAAAGCTTCTGCTCAAACTAAGGATATTCCGATTATCTTCATTAGTGCCTTGAATGAAGTGTTTGATAAGGTAAAAGCATTTGAAGTAGGCGGGGTGGACTACATCACCAAACCTTTTCAAGTGCAAGAGGTTTTGGCTCGTGTCGAGCATCAATTGCATATCCGCAGGCTCACTCAGCAACTTTTAGAGCAAAATACCCTCCTGCAACAGGAAGTTCATCGGCGTGAGATTGCAGAAGCAGAAGTTCGTAAATCACTCTCTAAGGAACAAGAACTTAACCAACTCAAATCCTACTTTGTTTCTATGGTGTCTCACGAGTTCCGTAATCCCCTAACCACAATCTTAGGTTTTGCTGAATTAATAATAGATTTTGATCAACAATTAACTTCTGAGAAAAGACAGGAATACCTTCGTCAAATTCAAGAATCTACTCGACGGATGACCGCGCTGTTAAATGATGTGCTGACTATTGGGCAGGCAGAAGCGGGGAAACTAGAATTCAACCCCGAACCGCTAGATGTCGAAGAATTCTGCGGCCATTTAGTTGAAGAACTAAAACTGGGTAATAGTGTCCAGCATATAATCGCCTTTTCCCGCCCAAGTCAATTGACCAAGGGTTGCATGGATAAAAAATTGCTGCGGCAAATTCTGACTAATTTGCTCTCAAATGCAATGAAGTATTCATCAGAAGGTAGCACCATCACATTTGACTTGGTTTGTCAGGATGGAGAGGCAATTTTACACATTAAAGATGAGGGAATTGGAATTTCTCTAGAAGACCAACAACGATTGTTTGAATCGTTCCAGCGAGGTAGTAATGTTGGGAAAATTTCCGGAACGGGATTAGGGTTAACCATTGTCAAAAAAGCCGTGGATTTACACGGCGGTCAGATTGCGGTGAAGAGTGAGGTTGGCGTGGGAACAACTTTTAGCGTTGCAATTCCCTTGAATAACCCAAGCCAATCTGATGAAAAAGAGTCAGATTAACTGCTATAAGAAAAACTCTACTTCAACGCTCAACAAATCACTTTACCTAGTTGATAATCCTCCGTCTGGGCTTGTATGTAACGATAGAGTCGATTCAGGGCGTTCACATAGGCATAAGCCGATGCCACCACAATATCGGTATCCGATGCCTGTCCAGAGAAAATTCGCTCCTGATGCCTGAGGCGAATCGTCACCGTTCCCAGTGCATCAATGCCCTGTGTCACCGATTGAACCGAGAACTCAATCAGTTGATTGGGAATCTGTACCAATCGATTAATCGCTTGATACACCGCATCCACCGGCCCCGTACCCACAGCAGCATCTGTACGAATTTCCCCACTGGGGTTCACAATCGTAACCGTTGCCGTCGGGCAGGCGCAGTCGCCACAAATCACCTGCACATGTTCAAGTTGAAAGCCTTGTTCCATTTGAGGCAGTGTTTCATCGCGGACGATCGCTTCTAAATCCCAATCGGATACTTCCTTTTTCTTATCCGCTACTTCTTTAAAGCGATGAAAGGCTTTATTGAGTTCATCTTCACTCAGATTAAAACCCAACTCTTGTAAGCGAGTGCGGAAGGCGTTGCGTCCGGAGTGTTTCCCCAAAACAATTTGGTTCTCCGACAAACCAATGGCAGCCGCGTCCATAATCTCATAGGTTTCTCGGTGCTTGAGGACGCCATCTTGGTGAATCCCGGACTCGTGGGCAAAGGCGTTTGCGCCAACAATTGCCTTATTGGGCTGAACCAAAATTCCTGTAGATTGGGAGACTAAGCGAGAGGTTTTGTAAATTTCCTGAGTATTGATGTGGGTGAGGGGTGCGTCAGACTCAACCGGACGACCGAAATAAGGGTTGAAATCTGCCTTGCGAACCTGCAATGCCATGACAATTTCTTCCAAGGCGGTATTTCCTGCGCGTTCGCCAATGCCGTTAATCGTGCATTCCACCTGACGGACGCCGTTTTCAATCGCCGCTAGGGCGTTGGCGGTGGCTAAACCCAAATCGTTTTGGGCGTGAACGGACAGGATGACGTGATTGCTATTCGGGACATTTGCTCGAATCCCCTGAATCAATGCCCCCATGTCTTTGGGAGTGCAGTAGCCGACGGTGTCGGGGATGTTGATGGTGGTTGCACCAGCCGCGATCGCACGTTCTAATACTTGATACAAGAACTCCCGATCAGAGCGAGTGGCATCCATCGGCGAGAATTCCACATCCTCGACAAACGACTTGGCATAGGCAACCATTTCTTCTGCGATCGCCAATACCTCACTTCGAGACTTTCTCAACTGATGCTTGAGATGAATGTCTGATGTAGAGATGAATACATGAATTCGGGGATGGGCAGCCGGTTTCAAGGCTTCTGCCGCCGCTTGAATATCTTTGCGAATCGCTCTGGCTAGGCTGCAAATAACCGGCCCACCGGGCACTCCAACTTTTTGTGCAATGGTTCTTACTGCTTCAAAATCGCCAGGACTAGAAATCGCAAATCCCGCTTCTATCACATCCACCCCAAGGAGAGCCAGTTGATGAGCGATCGCCAGTTTCTCTTCCACATTGAGGGTTGCGCCCGGTGACTGTTCGCCATCCCGTAGCGTGGTGTCGAAGATAATCACTCGGTCGGGTTGAGGTTGAATGCTCATAACTGTCTGCTCCCGTAATTTCAAGCAAAGGGACGATTAGACAAGGTGTCTGTTCTTTGGATATTGTAGATTGTATACAATATACATCATAAAGTATGAACTTAGGTGACCTAGCCGCTAACGTGCTGCAACAGCAACGCAGTACCCCCGACTTAATTGCTGATGCCTTGCGAGAGGCGATTTTGCGGGGTATTTTTCAGGAAGGGCAATCCCTGAGGCAGGATGAAATTGCAGCTCAGTTTGGGGTGAGTCGTATCCCCGTGCGGGAGGCACTGCGGCAATTAGAAGCAGAAGGGTTGGTGACGCTGCAACTCAATCGAGGGGCAACCGTATCGGCACTTTCTCCAGCACAAGCACAAGAAATTTGTGAGATTCGCAGCGCCCTAGAAACGACAGCAATTCAACTAGCGATTCCCCAGTTGACGGAATCTGATTTAGAAAAAGCAACATTAATTTTGGATGCCACGAATCAAACGACAGATGCAGCACGTTGGGCGACACTGAACTGGGAATTCCACGCAGCACTTTACACTCCAGCCAATCGCCCTCGGCTATTGACCATGATTAAAACCTTACACGTTAATATCGATCGCTATGTGCGGCTTCAGATGGAGAAGATGAATTACTTGGAGAAGTCGCAAAAGGAACATTACCAACTACTGGATGCCTGTCGTCAGCGAGATACTAAAGCGGCTGCAAAGGTGCTGAAACGACACATCGACACCGCAGGAGAGCAACTGGTGGCTTACTTAGAACAAAATAGAAGCGATCGCTAAAATTGTGCGATCTGCGCGACGCTTCGGCAACGCCTGCCGTAGGATGCCCGAAGGGCTGTAGGGCGAACGCAGCAGCGCTTCGCTATCGCTCCAACTCATGAATTGAATATTAAATCCCCTAACCCACCCTCACCAATATCAACAGACCAGCACATGGTAGTAACTTTAACAATGCCCTGTACGCTTGTAACAATGCAAGGCTTTATTCGTGAACAGTTTGGCATAGCCCCTTATGCCTGGGGAACGATTTTCTAGATCGCTAAGTCCAACTTGACCCTGTTGGCGGGTTTTGTGCTCGCTTCTCTTGACTTGGTTACCAACTTCTTCAATCCATGAGTTCAGTATTCCAATTTGATGCTTGGATTTTCGTATCTAACTCTCGGCACTCTCTGGAAAATCGATCCGTTTGCGTTTGCAGTTCGGCAACATTAACCGTACTGAAAGACTTGATTTCAGAGGCACTATACCGCTCTTGCTGATAAGCGGCGGCATCAACTAGAGAAGTATATACACTACGCTTGAGCAAGAGTGTATCTCTCTGAGCCAAAGCATCAGATATCGTCATCCCCTCTTCCAGATTGGTGAGCGAATTGGTTTTGTTGATTCTCTTAATCAAGTCTACCAGTTGATTAATCGTCGCGTCTAACTCGGCAATCAGTGCTTGCGGCTGTTCGGGAGGCGTTTCTCCTTCCTGAACTTTAGCACTTCTCACTAATCGTTGCCGCAACTGTTCAATTCTTTTTTGACAATCCGATCTGAGGATTAACGCTTCAGCCAACTTCATCGCTCATCATCTCCCACATTACCAATAAAAAATAAACATTTTCTAAAAAAACCCTTAATTCTATTCTCTCTGCGTCTCTGTGTCCTCTGTGGTTCATTTTTAAAAACTTAAACTTACCAGCCGATATAGGAAATTATATTTAACCATACGTTTTAAGGGTGAGCATTGCCCACCCTAACTGGCGTCTTTACTTTTCGATTCCTTCACCTAATCCAAAGCGGACAAAACGACGGACTTGGACATTTTCACCAAGTTGAGCAATAGCTTGCTTCACCAGTTGTTCTACCGTGATGTTTGGGTCACGAATGTAAGGTTGATCCATCAAAGAAGTTTCCTTGAGGCGCTTGTCAATTCGTCCCTGAACAATCTTTTCTTTGACCGTATCAGGCTTGTTCGCCAAGTCATCCCGTCCTATTTCGATTTCTTTTTCCTTATGCACTATTGCGGCTGGGATATCTGCTACCTTAACGTATTCCACATGCGGACAAGCTGCAACTTGCATGGCGATATTGTGTACCAGAGTTTGAAACTCCTGAGTGCGAGAAACGAAGTCAGTCTCGCAGTTTAGTTCTACCAGAACACCAACTCGACCAGCCGTATGAATGTAGCTGCCAATTAGTCCTTCTGTCGCCACGGGGCGTGGTGAACATGTGCGAACGAAGTTCTTCTGCCGCAGCCATGCGATCGATTGAGTCATATCGCCATTATTTTCTGTGAGTGCCTTTTTGCAGTCCATCATTCCGGCACCCGTTTTTTCGCGCAAATCTTTGACTACTTTTACAGATACTTTGGTCATTTGGATTATCTCCAAAAAAAATCGAATTCACCTATCGCACTACGTCCCGATGCGCCATCACTCCTCCAGTCTTCTCAGAGGTGGTCATCAACTTGTGCCAGACTGGACTAGAGCTTTTGTCCACGAACACCGAAGTAGACTTGGTTACTGGAGAGAAACTTTCGCTCCTGCTAATTCCAGTTGTTGCTTGATGTCTTCAGCGGCTTCGAGTTCAACAGCTTCTTTTACCACTTTCGGTGCTGACTCCACAAAGTCTTTTGCTTCTTTCAAAGCTAAACCCGTAACAGTTCGTACTACCTTAAGAATCGCAATTTTCTTATCAGCAGGGACTTCTTCTAGCACCACGTCAAACTCAGTCTGTACAGGTTCATAACCTATCAGAATCTCTGGCTGAATTGGAATTCCAGGTATTACCCTAGTTGTTGAAGCATCAACACCAAAAGTCTCTTCAATCTGCTTAACAAGTTCAGATGTTTCGAGTATCGTTAAAGATTTTAACTGATCAAGAATTTCCATCGTCTTAACAGACATGGCTACCCTCCTATACTTCCTATAAAAGATGAATAATTAATCAATCACTCGCTTGGTTACCCTACCCGTTTTATGGATGGGCACTTCGCGCAAGTTAAGAAAGCTGTTTGTTCCTACGCAGGAATTATTCGCGCAGTGTTCCCAAAGAATAGATGCATAATCTTTAACGCCCGTCAAGGGCCTTTCCCATTTGGCTAGTATGTAAACTTTCTAGCGGCAGGGCGTGGAATAGAAAACGAATAAAGGTTCCAATCTTTTGGCTGAACGCCATATATTTATACTACATAAATACTACAAAAACTGTCAAGGAATGAGAAAAAATATTTCTCGCTCCTGTCCTTGAGGGATACTCTCAGGTCAGAATATCCCTAAGATATTCAGGAGATCAGCGATAGAGATACCGTCCTGTGAAGATTACGCCGTCCCCAATGGATATGGCATCATGCATTCCTCACGCCGACCCGTAGCAATTGATTTATTTGCCGGTGCCGGTGGCTTTTCCCTAGGGATTGAGCAGGCGGGATTTGATGTCGCCGTAGCGGTTGAACACGACCCGATTCATGGGTTGGTACATGCCTTTAACTTTCCCCAGACCAAGGTTTTATGTGCAGATGTCGCTCAATTGTCAGGTCAGGACATTCAGAAGGCTGTGGCAGAGTGGGCCGCAAAGAACAGGCAACGAAGCAGAAGCAGCCATGCTCCTGTCTCGAAAATTCCCATTGACTTAGTGTTTGGTGGCCCTCCTTGCCAGGGATTTTCGACCATCGGCAAACGCCAGATTGATGACGTGCGTAACACCCTGGTGTTTGAGTTTTGCCGCCTTGTGAAAGAACTCCAGCCTCGCTACTTTGTGATGGAGAATGTACCGGGCTTACGGATGACGAAATACTCCTCTATCCTAGAGCGGTTGCTGAGCGAGTTTAAAGCCGCTGGGTATGAGATAACGGAACCCGTGCAGGTGTTGAATGCTGCGAATTTTGGTGTACCGCAGCAGCGGCGGCGGTTATTCGTACTGGGTAGTCAGGTGGGATTGAACAAACTCGCTTATCCTGAGCCAGAACTGCGATCGCCCTCTGAATATATAACCGTAAAAGATGCGATCGCAGATTTACCCAACCTCGATGATTTTGATGAACTCCACCATACAGACTCTATTCAACTAACCCCAGAACAACTGTACCCAATGCATGAACAAGCGACGCTCTACGTCAAACAACTGCGGGGTTTGTCCTGCGAGGTGAGTAATTTTGCGTATTCTCGATGGTGGAATCCAAAAGCGTTGACGAGTTCCATGCAAACTCGGCACACTGAACGGTCAATTGAGCGTTTTCAGGAGACACTACCAGGAAAGATAGAATCGATCAGTCGCTTACGACGCCTAGATTGGCATAAACCTTGCTACACCCTAAGAGCTGGGACGGGTTCAGATCGAGGTGCCTATACCTCCCCTCGTCCCATTCATCCTGAGTACCCACGAGTAATTTCCGTGCGAGAGGCAGCGCGACTGCACTCATTCCCCGACTGGTTCCGCTTCCACATCACCAAATGGCATGGCTTTCGAGAAGTAGGTAATGCGGTGCCTCCACTTCTAGCACGAGCCTTGGGTCGCCAAATCCTTGCCGCCTTGGAATTGAAACCCTTGGTACCAAAGGTTTCCTTAGAACTCGGCAATCCTCAGTTGATCAGATTTAGCCAGCTGCAGGCATCCAAGTATTGGAAAGCACAGAGCGATGATTGTTGATACTGTAATGATCGCGGTAGTACTGCGTAACCTGAGTAATCCTAGTTAGAATTAAATTCTAGATAATTCTCAGTTAGTGATTCAGATCACAATGTGACAGAGTGTCTGTCACATATCGTTACAGAAGTACATCACAGGAGCACTAACTCCCGATCACTGAAGATCAAGGTAATTTACCGCATAGTAGAATCACAGAGCTTTTAAACAAACTAAGGAATTATGAGACAGGCTGAAATTTGCTTCCCAAAATTCCCCGTTGAACACCTGGCTAATCGCATCATGGGTCTTCGCAAAATTACTCGAATCGACCAACATTTATTTATGTCGGCTCTCCTCTCTAAAAAAGCTCTATCGTTAGAAGAACAAAACCTCGTAGAGAAGGTTTATCAAGGTTTGAATAAGGGATGGATTAAAGTAGTGGACTAAATCAGTAAAGTCTTCTTAATTTACCAAAAAGCCACTCCTTACCATTTATTTTTCTTTTATCAATTAACTTTCTAGGGTGCATCCCCATTGAGCCGTTTCAGCCTGATATGGGCGCTCTAAAAGCTTACAAAAATGAATGCCTGCTAGCTTCCAGAGGCGACGATCTAAGTTAACAAGCCACCCGTAGAGAGCAAACCCAACAAAAATACGATAGTGGCAGCCAGAGAAAATAACGTCATTAACCCGGCAGGCATAAAAGCACGGGTTTTGAAGAAGCGAATGACGAAGACGATAAAAAGAACCAAACCCAAGAATGTTGCCAATCCCAACCCTACTAAAGGAATTTGGCGACAGATGAACCAGGCAATGAGTAATGCTATCCCACTTCCTACACCGCTAAACAGGGACACTTGGCTCTTTGCTTTGACATACCCCATTACACCGCCCAGTAGGACAACGACTCCGTAAACAAGGATAGACCAGGTCGCAATTACAAACAAATTGTTCATTTTATTAAAAATCGCTGGTGTAGCACGTTAGCGTAGAAAGCGAGGAATTTGGAGATTTACGGGTATGAGCCTACATGATGCGTTGATGTTAGGACTATTACTGAGTCCTGGTCTTTTACTGTCAATCGTTATTATGCTTACTTTTGCCGCTGGTGGCTAGTCGAGTTGTTTGACCCCTACGGGTCAGCAAGTCTCAATCAGCAAAGTCACTTCCCACTTAAGATAAGAGTGGAACACAAACACCCTACAGCCTGACTCACACTCAGCATCCCCCGTAATCTGTTGAGGTGCTACGGGGGACTTAAGGAATTTCCAAAAGCACGGTGTTTACTGCTCAGGTCGTTTGGCAGAGTTATCGGATTTTTCACCGTGACGGGGTTCTCGACGCAAAGGAACTGAGTCGATGAGCGCTGTTTCCAGTTCCATCCGTTGCTCCATCTGACGCAAGAAGTAGCCAGTCATCATTGCTGAAGCTAGCAATCCGGCTAAGTTTTCCCGATCAGTGGTAATTTGGACGTTGAAGTTTTCTGAAGGCAGCATCCCAACCAGTCCCTGAACGTTCTGAGAGATGATTTGTTGAATCTCTGGGCTAGCGGATTTGGCAACCCGCGACAAAACGTCCGGAGATTGGTGCTGAAGATAGTTCAGCAGTGGGTTAGCTTGCTCATCTTCCGGTTGGGAACTGAGAAAGTCAGGGTTAAATACCATTAGGAATCTCAGGTTTTGACTTAACTTAGTTTCTACTCTAAACGATTGTGCCGTCAGGCGGCTTCTGATTTTTGTCTTAAATCGTAGTTCTTTAGAAATAAATTTTGATAAAAAACTCTTTATCAAGCAATAATAAAGCGTTATTCAGGACTGGGACTGCTTCTCTAAGGGGGGGAGTAGTTGCTCTAGTTCAAAGTGTTCATGAAATTTATCCGTGACTTGTAACCAGTAGGAACGACCATCGGTTTGACGGCGTCTCTGGACAAATCCTATCGCGATCAGTTCTTGGATATGTTGGTAGGCACCACTGCCTCGGAGTTCGATCAGATCCGTTTGTGCAATGGTTTTTTTGAGCGCAATTGCCGCTAAAGTTCTCAAGGCACCCACACCCAATTCAGCGGGAACTAAGTTTTGCATTAAGTCTTGAAATGATGACCTTAACTGTAAGCTGTAACCGGCAGGTGTTTCAATCACTTCCAGGGCGCTATCTCGGTGGGCATAGTCTGCCATGAGTTCAATCAGGGCGTCTTCAATAGTGTCCTTGTCGCATCCAGCAAATTCAGCAATTTCTGCGATCGACAAGGGCTTTCCCTTCAGGTAGAGTATGGCTTCTATCTGGGTCGCTAGGCGAGGCATGAACGATTTTTGATTCTAGATTTTGGATTTTAGATTTTGGATCGAGGGCTACCAGTAGAGTGGGCAGTGTTCACATCTTATCTAATACTTGATAGCGCTTCATTAGTTTAAACGCCAACGAGATTTCATCAAATAAGGCAGAGGACGGAGGGCAGAAGGCAGAAGGGATATTGCTTGTACAGTAAGCTTTTTAACCTTTTTGAATGGGTGGATTATTTCCGCCACGCTGTACTAGCCCTCTGCCTTCTTCAATCGTTCCCATTCCCTATTTCCTCAGCCCAATTGGCGTCCGGTACGCTCAACAAAGATATCTTCTAAGTTAGAGGGACGAACCATGATACCAGTTTTATCCGGTAAGCTATCCAAGTAGGCATTAGCTTGTGCTAGATCGGGAAAGAATTTGTACTCAAAACGCTCCCCAACTTGTTTCATCACCAATCCCTCCCCATGTTGCGCCTTGAGTTGTTGGAGAGTGCCGAGTTCAATTAGCTGTCCGGCGTCCATGATTCCAATCCGATCGCATAAAAACTCCACCTCATCCATATAGTGAGTGGTAAGTAACATCGTCATCCCCTGTTTATTCAAATCGCGAATAATTTCCCAGAGGCGGCGGCGGGTTTGGGGGTCGAGTCCTACGGTGGGTTCATCCAAAAACAAAACTTTTGGTTCGTGCAACAGTGCCCTAGCAATTTGTAGACGGCGCTTCATCCCACCCGAAAGGGTTTTGACTAAACTATCGCGTCGGTCTGCCAATTCTACATACTCTAACCACTGATTAATCATCCGCTGACGCCTGGGATTAGGAATGTGATGCAGACGTCCGTGCAGTTCCATGTTTTCCCAGACAGTAAGGTCGGCATCTACGCTAATTTGTTGCAATACAACGCCGATATTCTCTTTCACTTGTTGTCTGTTGCGTACAACGTCGTAACCCGCCACCTCAATTTGACCGGAACTGGGTCGAGTCAGCGTGGTTAGCATCCGAATCGTAGTCGATTTACCGGCACCATTGGGGCCAAGCAGGCCAAACATTTCTCCTGATTCGATGGTGAAGGAGAGGTCGTTAACAACGGGGACTTTGTCGTAAGTCTTGTGGACGTTCTGAAGGGAAACGGCAGATGGCATAGATGCCTGTAGGAGATAAGTCAGCTTTACGAATCATCATATCTTGCGTTGCTAGGAGAGTGGTTGAAACCCACAGCCTTTCTCTGCAAACAAAATAGAGCATTATATCACAAAAAGTTACTTTGGCCAATAATAAAGATGACTTTTGCAAGAGACATCCATGAGCGTAGCGCTCACACTCCAGAATGAAAATATAATTATCTCTAGAGACTGGCGTAGAGGTCGGCTTAGACAATAGTGCATTGAGCCTGAGCAA